>NZ_JBNKPP010000015.1:0-22242 GCF_050295395.1 Agarivorans sp. | reverse complement strand
TGCTAGGTTTGGCCTTAGATAGTCTGCTGCGTCAATAAATTCACAGTTCAAATCATTGGCTAGGCGCTGGTAGTAGTGAGCAAGTTGCTGTGAGTGCTGCTCGGCACCACGAAAAAGCTCGGCGAAGTTGCCGCTGCTGTTAATGGCGAGTGGGGCAACAATTAATAGCTGTGGCTGGATGAGTTGCTGTTGCGCGCAGTACTGATTTAACTCCAATAGCATTTTAGCTAGGTTTTCGGCGACTTGTTCAGCGTTTAGGCCAAAGGCTGGGAATAGGTCATTAGTGCCTAACATAATAATCAGCCAATCTGGTTGTTGGCGGCTGAACTCTGCCAGTAAATCCTCGATGCCGCAGCGCAGCCCAAAGTCGGCCGCATTAAGATAAGTCGTGCGTCCGGGGAGACCATTTTCAAGCACTTGCACATTGCAGCCAATTAACTTTGCCAAGATGCCCGGCCAGCGCTGATCTTTGGCAAAACGTTTACCGCTATTGGCTTGGTAACCCCAAGTATTTGAATCGCCGAAGCAGAGAATTTTGATCATGTTCTTGAACCTAAAGATATCGAAGACGCTATTTGTTGATTGTGTTTTGTTGTGCGGCAGAACCCCAATAGCGTGTCGTTACTGTAACCAGCAAAGCCGAGATGCTCTTTGATCTAGTTTGATTTTATGGCTTTCTAAGCAAAGGCAAGGGCATAAAAAAACCTGCATAAGCAGGTTTTTGAGGCTGATGAGTTAATCGATTAGCTTTGTTTTTTTACAAATTTCGATTTAAGCATCATGCTGCCGTGACCATCTACTTTACAGTCAATGTCGTGATCGCCGTCTACAAAGCGTTTAATCACTGCTTTAGTGCCTACTTTCAATACAAGAGAAGAACCTTTTACTTTTAAGTCTTTGATTAAGGTAACTTTGTCTTCTTCAGCTAGCAGATTGCCAACTGCGTCTTTTAATACCAACGCATCTGGGTCTACCACTGCTTCATTAGGATTCCACTCATGAGCACATTCCGGGCAAATAAGTAATGAACCGTCTTCGTAAACATAGGCCGAATTGCATTTAGGACATGGAGGAATATTGCTCATGGTAAATTCTCTGTTGTTTTCATATTAATTGGTCTAGCTCAATACATGTTAACTAAACCAAAGTGTTGCTGGGTAGTTAGTACCCAAAATTTGTGGGGGCATTATATGAAAAATTAGCTCGCTCAGCTAGCCGTCTGCATAACTTAGCTGTTTAGCTCTTCACTAAAGCTGAATAAATCCCCGAAAAGGCGGCTCTATTTCAATTTAAATACGCCTATCTTTTCATCACTCTCACATCTTATAAGACCGCGTAAACTTTGCATAAGGGCGACAAAAACATATAACTAGTTAACATTATTAACAATGTAATTTATTGATTTGAATAACATTTTAATGTCGAGTCTTTTGTTATTATCTTTATTACTTGGCTAGTCAGGTTTACTAGAACGATTAATTGTTGGTTCTGTTGTAGGTGAATTAGCTTTAACGCTAAACATTTGTTGCTAATTTGTTGTGGCTTGTTTTTAAGCTATGACAAGTCATAACCATTGGTAGACCTAGACGCAAGTAAAATGCTGAATGATGAGATGATAAATGCCTCCTATATTGTCTTATTTATTATTGGAGGTTAAGCAAAGGATGACTTATGAACTGGTATATCGCGGTCTTAAAAAAGTATGTTGTTTTTAATGGTCGAGCTAGAAGAAAAGAATATTGGATGTTCACTCTATTTAGCCTAATTATTACGTTTTTGTTGGCGGTGATTGACGCGGCTGTGGGCTCTGCAGGTATTTTAGGCGCCATTTATGCTTTGGCGGTATTTCTGCCTACCTTAGCGGTATCGGTTCGCCGCTTACACGATATTGGCCGTAGCGGTTGGTGGTTACTGATTGCCTTTATTCCGTTAATTGGTGCAATTGTTTTGCTGGTTTTCATGTTGCTCGACAGTAAACCGGGTAGCAACGATCACGGTGAATACCCAAAAGAAGTGTTTGCTTAATAAAAGTATTTGTTTGGTGCTTGACGAGCAAGCCACTTTTACTTGATGCCGCCAAGTAACTTACTTCGCGCCACCGCTTTACGAAGAGAGCTGGTGGCGCAAAATGCCGATTATCCGATTCGTCTAAGCGAATAATTCGAAAATTCTGCTATATCGGGTTAGACTCAATTGAAATCCTAAAATCAGAGTCTCTATGCAAGCTGAACAAATTGAAATTGCTGGATTTCTTAGTCAATACCCCCCGTTCTCTCATTTACCCCAAGACAATATCAATAGTCTGGCTCAAATCGTTGAAGTGGCGTATTACCGCGAAGGCGATGAAATTTTACGCTTTGGCGACCCGATCCATGATTTGTTTGTTATTCGTAGCGGTGTGGTTGAGGTATACCGGCGTAATGGCGAACTATATAACCGCCTAAGTGAAGGGGAAGTGTTCGGTCAAATGGGGCTTCTGGTTAAAAATCAGGTGCGTTTTCCGGCTACGGCGGTACAAGACTGTCTGATTTACTGCATTCCTGAACAATACTTCGAGCAGCTGTATAACGAGTTTGAGGAGTTTGCTGACTTTGTCGCGATTGAAGACAGCGCGCGTATGCGTAACGCGGTAGTGGAGCAGGCTAACCCCAATGATATGACCACCTCGAAGGTCAAAAACTTAATTCACTCTGAAGCGGTGATTGCCAGCCGAAATATTAGCATCCGTCATGCGGCGGAGTTAATGGATGAAAATAATGTTTCGTATTTGTTGTTGGAAGATCCTGAATTACAGCTTGATGACGATAGTGATGATGGTCGCATCGTTGGTATAATAACCGACAGTGATTTGCGTTCACGGGTATTGGCGGTGGGTTTGGATTATCAAACCGAAGTGGCAGAGGTGATGACCACCGGCTTAAGTGCGCTTGATCATAATGCTTATATTTATGAAGCCGTGTTAATGATGCTGCGTAACAATACTCAGCACCTACCTATTGTTAGAAATCAGAGACCCATTGGAGTGGTGTCTATCGCTGATATTTTGCACTACGAATCACAGAGTAGTTTGTTATTGGTACAGTCGATATTTCGGGCGCATAACCGAGAAGAATTAGCCCAACTCGTACCTCAGGTGCAGGATTGTTTTGTTCGCATGGTCAACGAAGATGCTAACTCTCACATGATTGGCTCTGCCATGTCGGTGATTGGACGTAGCTTTAAGCAGCGCTTGTTAGAATTGGCTGAAGAACTGTTGGGAGAAGCTCCTATACCGTATTGCTTTGTGGCTTTAGGCTCAATGGCACGAGATGAACAGTTAATAGTGACTGATCAAGATAATGCTTTGATTTTGGATGAGGCATACCAAGCTGATTTGCATCAGCGTTATTTCGAGCAGTTAGCAGAGTTTGTTTGTGATGGCCTCAATGAATGCGGCTATACCCATTGCAGCGGGGGCATTATGGCGAGTAACCCTGAATGGCGAATGACCTTACAGCAATGGGAAGAATGCTTTAGCAACTGGATCGATAATCCCGATCCTAAAGCCCTACTCAACTGTAGCATCTTCTTTGATCTAGACGGCGTATGGGGAAGGGTTGACTGGGCCGAGCAACTGAAGAGTTTTGTTGCGCGACGCGCCCGCCGTAATAATCGCTTCTTAGCATCGCTTGCCCGTAACGCGCTTAATCGTACTCCGCCACTAGGCTTCTTTAAAGATTTTGTGATGGAAAAAGATGGTAAGCATAATAACTCCATTAACCTTAAGCGTCGCGGTAGTGCACCTTTGGGCGATGTTATTCGAGTGCATGCCTTAGCTATTGGTTCGCGGGCGCAAAACTCGTTTGAACGTTTAGATGAAGTTATTGATGCGGGTATTTTGCCCAAGGGCAGGGGGCAGGATTTACGCGACTCACTAGAGTTTATTTCGATGGTGCGGATCCGCCATCAGGCGATTGATATCGAGTCGGGGCGAGAGCCCGATAACAATATTGAGCCCGAAACCTTATCTGATTTTGAGCGGCGCCACCTTAAGGATGCCTTTCAAATTTTAAGTAATGCGCAGAACTTCTTAAAATACCGTTACCATTCAAACCGCGCTGGGGAGTCATTATGAAGCTGCATAAGCTTCCGGCTTTTTTTCCGTTTAGCCCACCTGGTAGAAATTGGCAAACGCAGTATGCGCTTAGTGCCGAGCAAGCCAATAATGCTCAACTCAAACACTTTTATCAACATGGGATGATAGGTGGTGAAACGCCTTTAAGTGAAGTGCCGTTTGTTGCGCTTGATCTGGAGACGACGGGCTTAGATCCTCAGCGTGATGACATAATTAGCATAGGTTTAGTACCTTTTGATATGCGCCGAATATACTGCCATCAGGCTAAGCATTGGCTCATTAGACCTTTGCCTCCGTTAAATAGTCAGTCAGTGGTGATTCATGGCATAACCCATAGCGATATTGCCGATGCACCTAACTTAAATCAGATGATAGAGCCTTTGTTGAAGGCATTAGAAGGTAAGGTAGTAGTGGTACACTATCAGGCAATTGAGCGTAACTTTTTAGCCGAAGCCTTTAAGAAACGACTCCATGAGGAGTTTCGTTTTCCCTTGATTGATACCATGGAAATAGAAGCCAATATTCACCGTCAACTAAGTCGTAATTGGTGGCAGAACTTGTTAGGTAAGAAGACCTTTTCATTGCGTTTGGCGGCATCTCGGCAACGCTACGGTTTGCCTTTTTATCAAAGTCATCATGCTTTAATTGATGCGCAAGCAACTGCGGAATTGTTTATAGCTCAGGTGAGACATCACCTGAGCGTAGATATAGCAGTAGATACACTGTGGCGCTAGGCCACAGAGTTTTTGCCTTGTTTAGAACTTCTCGGTGCTGAAGCCCTTAATCAGGCTGACACACATTAACAGCAATACAATGGTAAACGGCAAGCCGGTTGAGATAGCCCCAGCTTGCAGTGCCTCGATCGCTTCTGTACCACCAATCCATAATAGTGCAGCAGCAATTGCCCCTTCGGCGCTAGCCCAGAATACCCGTTGTGGAATTGGCGCATCAATTTTACCGCCAGCGGTAATGCTGTCGATAACTAATGAACCAGAATCCGATGAGGTAATAAAGAATACCAGTACCAAGATAATCGCAATTACCGATAACAGTTTGCTGCCTGGTAGGCTTTCAAACATTTGGAACATGGCTAGAGAAACATCGGTTAATCCGTCGCTGGCCAAACTGCCTACATTATTAATTACTTGGTCTAAAGCCAGACCACCATATACGCCCATCCATACAATGGTGACTAGAGTTGGCACGATTAATACCGCAGTTAAAAATTCGCGAACCGTGCGACCACGAGATACACGAGCGATGAACATACCAACAAATGGTAACCATGAAATCCACCATGCCCAATAGAATACGGTCCAACCCTGGAACCAGGCTTCATCGGGGCGACCATGCGGGTTACTTAGCGGAATAAAGTTTTGGGCATAAGCAATGAGGGTCTTGGGAATGGTATTGACAATCACTGACAGGCCATCAAACATGACAAACAACAGCAAGACTAAGGCGATGATCATGTTAATGTTACTCAGCACCTTAACCCCGCCATCGATACCGCGGATCACAGAAATAATCGCTAGCAAGGTGACAAAGATAATCACCCCTATTTGCATGTCTATGCCACCACTAAAACCAAATACGTGATGAATTCCACTAGCGGCTTGTTGTGCTCCCAAACCTAGCGACGTTGCTAAACCAAACAAGGTAGCCAGTACCGCTAGAATATCAATGATGTGTCCAGGCCAACCCCAAGCGCGGTCCCCTAACAAGGGGTAGAAGATCGAACGAATAGATAATGGTAAGCCTTTGTTGAAGGCGAAAAATGCCATAGACAAAGCCACAACACCATAAATAGCCCAGGGGTGTAGTCCCCAGTGATACATGGTAGCGCCCAGTGCTAATTGGGCGGCCTGTTCAGTCATTGGCTCAACACCTAATGGCGTTTTATACCAACCTGTCATATAAGCTACGGGCTCGGCGACGCTCCAGAACATCAAACCAATGCCCATACCCGCAGCAAATAACATCGCTAACCAAGACAGTCGCGAATGCTCTGGTTTGGCGTTGGCACCACCTAAGCGGATCCGTCCATATGGCGATATGATAATGGCAAGACAAAAGATAACGAAGATGTTGCCTGCCCACATAAATAACCAGTCGAAGTTACCGATAAGCTGCCACTTGAAGCCGTCTAATGCGCTCTTGGCGCTTGAAGGGTCACTAATCAGAACACCAACTAAAAATAGTAGGATAAGTCCAGCGCTGATGCCGAATACGGGGTTGTGAACATCAAACCCCCAACGTTGGACATTATCCTGTCCAACCGTATAGTCAGTATTGTTAATACTGTACTTGTCATGTTTATTTGACATGTTATCTCCTAAATAACAAACCATTAGCCCAAGAGCTACTACTGCCTTGTTGATTCGGGAATGGCTTTTTCGCTACTGTATTGACGTGTTGAAGCATATTGCATATCTAAAAGAGTCGATAGCATGTCGCCAATCCATTAGAGAGAAAGCTATTACCTGAAAGGGTGTGAATTGCTTAGAGATCTAAACATTGCCAAGCACGCTTGTCAAACCGTAAGCCGCTGTTTTGCAGTTAAATTGGCTTGATAGGTGCGCTATCGCTTTAAACTTGTACGATAAATAACTAAAGCTTACTTTGTACCAGACCGGTGGAGGTGAGTGTTTGTTAGTGAACAAAGTATTATTGTGGGGGAAAGTGGCCAGTTGTTTCGGTGGTTTGCTTGGATTGTGAATTTTATTATTCACTGGCTTTAATTTTAGTTTTATCGCAAAAGTTATTGGGTTATTTTAGCGTTTTCCATGAGGCTTAGGCGGCTGGGTGAACAAGGACCGTGGTGATGTTTGAAAGTTATGGTGTGGTTAATATTTGGACTTATGTGGCCGGCTTGATTGTGATCATTCTGGCCCCCGGCCCCAATTCTCTCTATGTATTAAAAACCGGTGCTAGCCAAGGTATTGCTGCGGGTTATCGGGCCGCTTCTGGTGTGCTACTAGGTGATGCTATTTTGATCTTATTAGCCTATTTGGGGGTGGCTTCGTTGATTCAAACTTCCCCCTTGTTATTTACCATTATTCGATATTTAGGAGCTGCATATTTACTTTATTTGGGCTTGGGCTTAATTTGGACTCAATGGGGACGCTCATCGCAGCCTAGTGAGTATGTTAAACCTAAAACCGAAAAGGTTTTTCGTAAGTCCTTAAGTTTGAGTTTGACCAATCCTAAAGCGATTTTATTTTACGTGTCGTTCTTTATTCAGTTCATTGACAGCAGTTATCACAGCACTTGGATTTCTTATTCTATTCTTGCCTCTATTTTGGAGTTATGCAGTTTTACCTACCTTAGCTTGCTGATTCTATTGGGCAGCTCGTTAACTCACTATTTTAAACGAAATAAAACCCTCGCTAAGTTGGGTAATGGGGCTTTGGGACTTTTCTTTATGGGCTTTGCTGCCCGTTTAGCTAGCCTACATTAGTGATTGGTTAAGGCGCAGGGAATGAAAAAATGGCCTGTATTTGGCCGCTGTAACGACACTCGGGGTTAAGCCATAGGCGACTTTCAAAGTGAAAAATGCTTTGTTGGGAGGCTTCTAGTACCCGCCCATCTAGTAACCCTTGTTGTTGGTAGTATTGGTAGCTATGTTTATCTGCTAACGCATAATCGACCCGCATTTTAGTCACCATCTTTAAGGCTTGAGCCAAGGAGTTAACATAAATAGGAGTAATACCTGCTTGCAGTAATCCTTGGGTGGTACGGGTGCCTTCCATACTGCGAATTAGCGCCACTTCACGCCCTTTTAGTTCTTTGAGTTCTTGCCATTGGAATGGGGCTTTCTGCTGTACTCGATATAAATGGAAGCTTAATTGCTCAAGGCTGGTGGATACTGAAGGATAATCCTGTTCGTTTAGTGGTGGAGCAAAGCTGGTGCACCAGTTTCCCTCTTGCAAGGTTCGCTGTAATCGAAGCAGTGGCATGAATAAGGGTTTCGGAAGTAGCTTATAGGAAGCTGTTTTGGCGGCGAGTTCTGCCATTAATACCCCACCTTCTGGATGTTCCTCGGTGGTAAAAGGAGGGTATTCCATGGCTAATACCGGAAAGTAGTCACTCTCAAGTGCTGCAGCTTTGCTAATTAAACCCCAGTAATAAACCAATAACAAAATCAAGCAAAATCTACTATTCAAAATGATACTTACCTATTGCCTTTACTATAAGTTTAGCACTGCCAATGCAGCTAGCTTTGGTTAGTAAAAATCATGTAATCTCAGTAGTGGCTTATAACTTAGGGTATTGACTAAGCGGGTGGGGAGGAAAAATCGACACCAAGTTACGCCCTAAGTTTTTACTGGTATACATGGCATGGTCGGCGCGCTGAATGACTTGTTCAGGGGTTTTGTCTTCAAGTTGAAAAGCAGATAAGCCAATGCTAATGGTGACCCTAATGGGTTGTTGTTGCCAAACACAGGGCTGTGTTGCTACGCAGTGGCATAGTCGGCTGGCTAATTGGTAAGCCTGTTCTAAATTAGCATCGTGTAAGATTATGGCGAACTCTTCTCCGCCGAGCCGTCCCAGTGCATCTACTTGACGGATGGTTTGTAGGCACAATTCGGTCACATGTTTAATTACCGCATCGCCAGCTTGGTGTCCAAGGCTGTCGTTGACTAATTTAAAGCGATCAATATCTAGCATCAATAAACTGACATTTTGAGCATCACGCAAGAACTGTTGATGTTTTTTGCGAAGGGTAGTCATAAACGCGCGGCGGTTAAGTACTCCGGTGAGTTCATCGGTTTCCGATAAGGCTTTTAATTGTTGTTCTAAGTAGTGGCGTTGGGTGATGTTTTTGGCGGTCCAAAGCACCGTTCTTTGTCCTTGGTGGCGTTCAGTTAAGGGTTTGATTATGCCTTCAAACCATAACTCTTTAGGCGTATTGATGTGCGCCGGAATCTTAATCATGGTGTCGTTATTAAAATGGTAGTTCACCACCACTGTTTGGTTTTCTTTAAGTGCTTGTTGAATGTAAGAGAGGAATAGCTCAGCTGTTTTTAGTGGCATTACGTCACGTAGGTTTTGTCCAAGATAAATCTTACAATCAAAATTTGTGTAATTATCTTGCCCGCCAAAGACTTCTAGGTATTGACCTTGTTCAGAGAAAACGAATACGTGCTCGGGTAGGGCGTCGAGCAATAGATAGTAGTGTGATGCGAGTGCATTCCTATCCATGAGTTGGAATTCGATCATTGAGGTTCTTATCTAATTTTAACACCTAACCGAGCATTTGCTGTTTCAATATGGGGCTATCTCATTGTTATTCCTAAATAGTGTGTAGTGGCGCACTTTACTATGCTGTGCTTAAGCACTTCTGGGGGCGTTTAACGATATTTCGTTGTGATAAGAAGAGAGGAGTGGGAAGCAGCAGTCATTCAACTGGGTTAATTGAGGGGTAAACTATATTGTTTGAAATAGTGGAGAGAGGTCACTGGTTATTCTGGTTGAAGTTTGTTTGTTAATTTTAGAGCCGTTTCTGGGGAATGGGTTTTACTGGTTTACTTTTGTGTTTGCGAGAGAGCTACAGAGAAAAGTAAAAGCCAACTGCTAGGGCAGTTGGCTTTTTATCAAATGATTAAGCTTTAGCTAAAGCCGTATCTGATTTTTTGACTAAGGCGTAGCCGAAACCAGTGATGGCAGTACCTGCGGCAATCGCTACTAGGTATAATAGTACTGGTGAAATGGCGTTAGGAATGAACAGTACGAACAGCCCACCGTGAGGAGCCAGTAATTTAGCACCAAATAACATCGATAGGGCGCCCGTTACTGCGCCACCTAACATACAGCTTGGAATTACGCGCATTGGATCTTTAGCTGCGAAAGGAATGGCACCTTCAGAGATAAAGCATAGGCCAAGTACAAATGAGGCTTTACCCGCTTCACGTTCGCTTTCAATAAATTTATTGCGAGCGAGGAAGGTAGCTAAACCCATACCTAAGGCTGGTACCATACCAGCAGCCATTACTGCGGCCATAGGCGCATAGGTTTGAGTGCTCAACAAGCCAACACCAAAGGTGTAAGCGGCTTTGTTTACCGGGCCACCAAGGTCGAAACACATCATACAACCTAGGATAATGCCAAGTAATACTGCATTAGCTGAGCCCATGTTGTTAAGGAACTCGGTCAATCCGGTCATGGCCGCTGAAACAGGGCTGCCTACTACATAAATCATGATCAAGCCAACCGCTAGAGTTCCGAGGAAGGGGACGATCAGGATAGGTTTTAGGGCTTCCATAGAAGAGGGAAGCTTAATGTTATCTAATAACCACTTAGCTAGGTAACCAGCGATGAAGCCTGCAAGAATACCACCTAAGAAGCCGGCACCGGTTGAGCTGGCTAACATACCACCAACTAAGCCTGGCGCTAAGCCGGGACGGTCAGCAATAGAGTAAGCGATATAACCTGCCAATACTGGAATCATTAGGGCGAAGGCTGAGCCACCACCAATGGTCATTAGCGCCGCAGCTAAAGTTCCTTCTTCTTTAAAGGCTTCAATACCAAAGATGAAAGAAAGCGCGATACATAAACCACCTGCTACAACAATGGGTAGCATGTGTGATACACCGGTCATTAAGTGTTTGTAAGCGCCTGTTTTTTCAGTTTTTTCACTGCTGGGGGCTGAGCTACTTTCGCCGCCTTGATAAACCGTAGCTTGACTAAGTGCGGCAGCGTAACAGTCTTTGGTTTTTTTCAAAGCAAAGCCAGTAGAGGTTTTATACAGTTTCTTACCTTTGAAACGAGCTAAATCAACTTCGATATCGGCAGCAATAATGACCAAATCAGCCTCGGCAATTTCTGCTTCAGTGAGTTGATTTTTCGCGCCTACCGAACCACGAGTTTCAATTTTCACTTGATAGCCTAGCGCTTTACCGCCTTCTTCTAGCGCTTCTGCTGCCATAAAAGTGTGAGCTACGCCAGTTGGGCAGGCGGTAATACCTACTACTTTCAAGGTCGCTTTGCTGCTAGGTGCTGCGGTGGTGTATACTGGCGCGGTAAATGTTGCCGCTTTTTGCTGAGCTTCAGTAAGGAAGCCTTTAGGGTTAGCGATGACTTCGCTGGGCAGTCCAAGATACACCGGTTTACCGTTAAATCGACCAAGATCTAACTGGGCGTGACAATCAGGTTCTGCCACTACAACCACAAAGTCGGCCTTGTCGATGTCAGTTTGGCTGACAGGGCTCATTTCTTTGATTGATGAGTGGCATTCGATACTGCTAGTCCAAGCAAGTTCTTTGCTAGCTTGTTCCAGCAGGCCGGCTGTAATTATGCTGTTAGCCACACCGCTGGGGCAGGCCGTTACCATTACCGTATTCATAAACATATCCTTGGTCTAATTAATGTTGTGTAATTGTGGTTTGCTGCAATACTCGTTCGAGTTCTTCTTGAGCAGGCAAACCCACATTGGCTTGCGCAACGGCTAATGCTGACATGGCTGTTGCAAAGTTTAGTTGCTCGGTAGCGTTAAATTCTTGGAGTAGACCCCAACAAAAACTGGCGACGAAGGTATCACCCGCTCCAACAGTGCTCACTACCTTCATCTTCGGTGGTTGAGCTTGTAGCCATTGTTGCTGGTGTAACCATAATGAGCCTTGCTCTCCACGAGAAAGAACAATGTGCTGTATATCTTGTTTAGCTAAGTCTTCACAGGCTAGTTTGATAGCCTCAATGCTGCTGAATTGTTGTTCAAATAACTCTTCTAGCTCGTCTTGATTGGGCTTAATCATGCTTGGTTGGGCTTTAATTGCCGCGGCTAAGGCTGCGCCTGAGGTATCCACTAATACGGTACAACCTTGAGCCTTAGCCAAGCGGATCCAATCGGCTAATTGTTCGGGTGTTACGCCTTTGGCCAAGCTGCCGGCAAACACCACGTAGCCATGTTGTTGGCAAAGAGTAAGTAATTTTTGTTCAAAAGCTGCGATGTCGGCAGCACTCACAGTGAAGCCGGGAAAGTTTAAATCGCTCACTTCACCGTTGGCTTCAACAATTTTTACATTGGTACGAGTGGTGCCTGCGACTCGAATAAACTCATCGTTAATGCCTGTGCTTTCAAACAGGTGCTCAAACGCCGAGGCATTCTCTAGGCCTAGAAAGCCGCTTACCGTTACTGTTGCTCCCAGTTCGGCTAGTACTTTGGCAACATTGACACCTTTACCCGCGGGGTGAAGGTTGGCCTCTACGATACTGTTTACCTTGCCAACGTTTAGCTGTTCCAGTTGGCCAGTTAAATCTAGAGCCGGATTCAAGGTAATGCTTAACACTGATTTATTCTGGCTCATCTTAGCTTTCTCCTAAGCCAGCGGCGATGGCTGCGCCCAGTGCTTGTAAGGCTTGAGGTGCATCTTCACCTTCTGCAACAAATTGCAATTTGTCTTTGTATTTGACGCCCAGGGTCATCACTTTCATTAAACTCTTAGCGTTGACGGTAGTGGGAGTCTCACTATCTAGGTTGGTTACCTTGATGTTAGCTTTAAATTTCTTGGCCTCTGCCACTAACAAAGCGCCAGGGCGTGCATGCAGGCCGTGTGGATTAATAATTTCAAATATGGCGGCGTTGTCGTCATCTTCTGCCACCACAACCGCTTCTTTTTGGCTAAAGCAACTCACCAGCTCTTGTGGAGCAAACTGAGAGAATTTATTGAGTTGGTCTTGATAAAGTTGTTGGCTAAGTACTTCTAAAATGCTGCTATAACTAGGGTTGGCGGCACTAACCACTATTAATGACTTAACGGTTTTATTGTCGTGCTCAAAAGCTTCGGCGACTTTAACTACGCATAAGCCACTACGTTGGGCGCCGTCTGCCACACAGTTTAGCCATACGCCATTAGCTAAGTGGGTAGGTTCTTTTTCTAAGGCTGCACTTAGGCCTTGTTTAGTAATTAAGTTCTTGTTTTGCAAAGTACCAGCAGCAACAGCGTTGAGTTGTAGCATGCTGTTCACTGGAAAGTTTTCTAGTACCAATGAACTGTCGAAGTCGATTTCTAATTGGGTGTGGCCATTGATCAGGTTAGTAATGGTTTCGGCATCTTTAGCACCTTTAATTAGCTCTTCTGCGCCATCCATTGATAAAACTTTGGTTAGCTGCTTAAGGATCTGTAAGTGTTCAGATGATTTAGCGGCAATGCCAATCGCCAGATAAACCGTATTACCATCGCCCCAATCTACGCCTTGCGGATAATGGTGAACCGCTACGCCAGTTTGTTTTACTTGATCTCGGGTTTCAGTGGTGCCGTGAGGAATCGCGATACCACTACCTAAATAGGTAGAGTTGGTGGCCTCTCTCGCTAACATACCATTAACATAGCTGTCAGAAATTAACCCTTTTTGTTCTAAAGATGAGGCTAACAGCTTAATTGCGGCTTGTTTGTCTTCAGCTGTTTGCTCAAGCGAAATGTCTTTGGTTTCTAGCGTTAACATGGGAAGCGCTCCTTTAAATTGCACTTAATTTGCTGAATAAGTTTGGCTGAACCGATTCAGCTTTTAATTTATAAAAAAAGTTTGAATGCCAAAATTGAAGCAAGCCAAACTATTAATGACATACTGAATCGATTCAGCTAGTATTGCAATTAATCTGCACTAATTTGTAAACAAAAAGTGACTTTGATCACGAGAGATCGGTTTAAAGCATGTTTTAACAGGGTGACATTATGAAGCTGGACGAAATTGCCTTACTGGCTGGTGTCTCTAAAACTACGGCAAGTTATGTAATTAACGGTAAAGCCGAAAAGTATCGAATTAGCCAAAAAACTCAGCAACGGGTACTGGCTGTGGTTCAGCAGCATGATTATCAACCCAATCATGCTGCCAGTGCTTTAAGAGGAGGGGCCAGTAAAACCTTCGGTTTGGTGGTGCCCGATATTGAGAACAGCAGTTATGCAAAACTGGCCAAGTTGCTAGAACGGGACGCGCGCAAGCAAGGCTATCATTTAATCATTTGTAGTAGTGATGATGATGCTGAAAATGAGCAAGCGGTAGTGACTAGCCTAATTAGTCGGCGGATTGATGTGCTGATTGTAGCCAGTTGCTTAAGAGCTTCCGATGAGTACTACCTAGAGGTGCAAAATAAAGGCACCCCAGTAGTCGCTGTTGACCGGCTGTTTAATAGCGAGCATTTTGCCAGTGTGATTAGTGATGATCAGGAAGGGGCTTTTCAGCTCACTCAGTCTTTGATTGACTTGGGCTGTAAACGAATCGCTTTGGTGGCTGCGGCGAAAGATTTGGTGGTGTCGAAGGAGCGGGAGCAGGGGTTTTATCAAGCAATAGCCACTGCTGCCGAGCCGATTGAAACCAGTGTGAAATATGGAGAGCGGTTTAGCCGAGAAGATTCTGCTGCAATTGTTCGAAATTGGGTCAAACAGCAGTGCCTGCCTGAGGCGATAGTAGCTACATCTTACACCTTGTTTGAAGGTATTATGGACGTGCTGGTGGAGCAACCTGAATTAGCCAGTCGTGTTAAATTAGCCACTTTTGGTGACCATGCTTTATTGAACATGCTGACTATTAAAGTTCAATCATTACCGCAACAGTTAGAGTTGGTGGCTGAGACCACCTTGAAGTTGGCTTTTGCTGCAGCCAATGGCAAAGCACCAAAGGGTGCGCACAGTATTCCTCGTAAACTACTCACCCGTTAAGCTTCGCGCTTATTTCTTGTAATATCTTGCCGCTCACCATGAGCGGCAAGATATAGAGTTTTAAAAGCCAGAGCCCATGCTAATGTAAAAGGCTTTGTCATCCTCACTGGCGGCCAAATCAACGCCCATATGAATGCCATAGCGGCGAGCAAGTTGGTAGCGAAAGCCCACACCGTAAGCATCAATGGTTTGACTAGAGGTTCTTAAAGACTCTTCTTTAGCATAACCAAGACCATAAAAGCCTGAAATGGTCCAACGAGGGGTAATGAAATAATTCACTTGGGTTTGCCCTGCCGCAATTTGGTCGCCCTGATAGCGGAACGAAGGAGCACCACGCAGCTCTATATACGGGCGGGATGTAGGTGGAAGGCTGTGCTCGTTAGTGCTGAAATCTTGATAATTAGCGGCAAAGGCGATGGTCCATTGCTCGGTAATAGGTACAAAGACTTGCCCATCTAAACGTAGAATTTGGTAATTGTAATCACCACCAAGCGCTTCGTTGTAAACCATGTACTCGGCGCTAGCTTGATAACCAGTTTTGGGGAAGAATAAATTGTTTCTGGTGTCATATTCGGCATGCAAGGCTAAACCTGAATTGTTCATGGTTTCGCCAACCGTATTACGTAATATCGCATCAACAATACGGTTATCGGAAGACAATGAAGTATAAGACCAAATTTGTTTCACACCTAAGAATAGTGGGGTTTTGGCTACTCGAAATTGTAAGTGCTGATAGATCGCCACACCTTCGGTTTCAGTCCCAAAGCTAATAGCGCGGTCACTGGGCAGTAGGCCGCCTAAATCGCTGTAAATATCAATGTTAAAACGGCCGCCGCCAGCGCCGCCAATGTAACGAATAGAGTCGTTTAACCAAGAATGGCGGTGGCCTGCAAAGGCTAGCCAAGTGCCGTTTTGGGTACCGGCAACACCTACCGCGGTTACGCCTGCAGGCATTAGCTGCGCGCCACCATCAAATGATTCTAGCGCCTTTTGTTTGCGGGCTTCTTTTTCTTCTGCTGATTCATGCAAAAATACTCCCACAATGCCGCCACCATAGCCCACGGCAGGCTCGGTGATGATCATAGGCACAGGTAAGAAGCCATAGGCATTTTCTGCTAAGTAGCTGCCAATATCGAATTGTTTATCAACGGGATCAAAAAAGGAAATGGCATGACTGGGAAGGGCAAGCATACTTAAAAAAGCCATACTCATTCCTGTCGTAAAACGTTTGTCCATAAGTCTTTACTCTAACACTAAGTTATCGGAATAATAGCGTGTTCCACTCGTTAATGCGCGCTTTGGCCGCTTAATAATTTATTGCTTAGCTTGGCTTTTTATCTTGAGGCCTTAGAACTGATTACATTTGAATAGAAGTTTGCCTTGCTCATTGATGATAGCCGGCGATGATAACGAATCTTAGGTAAGCCTAAATTGATTTGCTACATGGTATGTGGGTTCTGCGGTTTTAATCTTCTTGTTTTGGCTAGTCTACATTTGTATTAATGTTATACATATTTGCTTGGCTTCATTTCTCTCATTCACCGCGTCAATCTGATCCTTGCGCCTTTTCGCCGCAGTATTAGCCATTTCGAAAAGAGCAAATAGAAAACCATCTCTTATTGTCATACTTATGAACTGATTTTTTTTGGCTTGGCTGTCGCGAATTAGCGACAGTTTTTTGGTGTTTTTATTTTAGGTGTACGGAAAAAAGTACAGCAAATTCAAAATGCTATAAGCTTTTCCCTAGCAGTGAATTTTAAATCTGGTAACGTGTGCACTTCAGCTTATTCAGAAATAAATAAGCACTTATTGGTGTTATAAGTGCTTCATAACATAGGAAGGTGCTAAGGAACCCTATGGCTAACCAATTTGCAATGATAGAAGGTGCATCACGCAGCTTACATCTCCAAGTCGCAAGAGAAATAGCGAAACGGATTTTGTCTGGTGCATTACCTCAAAACAGTATTATTCCCTCAGAGATGGAATTATGTGAACAGTTTGGCGTTAGTAGGACGGCCCTGCGCGAGGCAATTAAGCATTTAAGCTCTAAGGGCTTACTGGAATCACGACCGAAAATCGGTACCCGCGTTAAAAGCCGCGAACATTGGAATATGCTGGACTCACAGTTGTTAAGTTGGATGGCGGGTTTAGGTGATGTAAATAAAACCTTAAATCAGTTTCTGGCGCTGCGCCGCGCAATCGAACCCGAAGCGGCGGCCTTAGCGGCTAAACATGCCAGTGCTGAACAGCGAGTGCAACTGTCCGAATACTATCAGCAAATGCTTTCTTTAATGGAGAGTGATAAGCCAAGCGAGTGGTTTGCTGCCGATTTACAATTTCATCGGCTAATTTATTTGGCGACGGGAAATAATTTTTATATTCCTTTTGCCAATGTATTACAGGTTATGTACCAAGGTTTTGCGGGTCACTTTTCTCAAGATGACGATGACTCAATGAAGCTACATACCCTAATGTACCAAGCCATTATGGCAGGCGATCAGGAAAAAGCGCGGCAAAATTGTTTAGCGCTACTCACCTTAACTACTCAGCGTATTCCTGAACTTGAATTAGCCTAAGCTCTATATCTGTATCGCTAATTCTGCTGCTGTACAGGAAGGTATAGAGAAGAGTGAGTTGATTCAAGATTGGCAAAGTAGCAGCCGTATTTAGCTTTTTTCTGTCGTAAAGGTGGCCTTTGCTGCGAGGATCCTTGTGATGGTGGTAAGGCCGCACAGCGCAGCAAAAACCAAGGCGATAAGTTGGAAATACTCAGGGAATAAGCAGAATAATATGAAACAGCCAATGGTTTCAGTGCCCTCGGTGAGTCCACCCAAGTAATACAAGGATTTATGCGGATAAACGGTACTTTCAATCTGGCGCTTAGCCGCCATAATGGCAAAACTTAAAAAACTGGAACCGGTGCCCATGAAGCTGAAAATGAGGATGCTAGCGGCGAGGGCGTTTTCGGCCGGATCCGCCAGCGCAAAGCCTACCACTACGGCTGAATAAAAAATGAAGTCACAGACGATATCCAAATAACCACCAAAATCACTGCAACCTTGCTTTCTGGCCAAGGCACCATCTAAACCATCAAATAAACGATTTAATAAAATAAATACTAAGGCTAGTTGATATTGTTGCAAGGCCAATAAGGGAACGGCCGCTAAACCTAGTAAAAAACCACTGATGGTAATTTGGTTTGCGCTTAAACCTAATTTATCGAGAAGGGTGGCGCTAAGGGCCAAAGGGGCCTTAATTATTTTAATTGCATAACGGTCTAGCATGCTGTTCCTATAATGATTGCTTGAATTGAGTCTAGCGAAAATCCCTAGAGCGTAGTGATAAATCTGCAAGTAAGTGCGAGCAGTCTTCTAGTCTTCCGGCGATGATATGTATTACTTCATTGGTTCGTTCGAGTCGTCCATAAACCTTTAACAGCCGAGAAGAAATAAGTACTTGCCGCTGAGCTTTGGCACTTGCGGACCAGACTATCACATTGCTGTTGCCAGTTTCATCTTCTAAGGTGACGAAGGTAACATCGGCAGCAGAACCGGGTCGCTGCCGCCCTACCACCAAACCCGCCACCTTAACTAATTGACCGTGTTGGCAAGCGGTTAATTGCGCTCGGGTATAACAATTTTTTAAAGCTTGATGTGGCCGTAATAAAGACAAGGGATGGCGGCGCAAACTGAGCTGAGTGCTGAGGTAATCTTGCTGAATATCGGCAAACTTGCTAGGAGGTGCAAGGCTGACTTGCGCCTCTTCAGGCATGGCAAATAGCGGCAGAGGTGCTTCGCTGCCGCTCATTTGCCAGCGGCTTTGGTGGCGGTGGCCGGCTAAACTGGCAAAAGCGTCGGCACTGGCTAATAACTCTAAGCTGGTTTTATCTAATAAGGAGGTAATTTCAAATAGTTGGCTAAAGCCTTGTTGGGGGCGCTTGGCCAATAAGTGGCTCAACCGTTTGTGGTTTAAGCCCTTTACTTGTTTTAGGCCGAGTCGAATCGCCCCTTTGGCATCTTGGCTATAGTCTAAATCATGTTCCCAGTGGCTATGGTTAATGTCGATGGGAAGGATTTTAACTCCATGCGCTTGAGCATCCTGCAGCAGTTGGCTAGGGCTATAGAAACCCATTGGTTGGCTGTTAAGTAGGGCACAGCAAAACGCTGCCGGTTCATGGCATTTGAGCCATGCTGATATATAAACCAGTAAGGCAAAGCTGGCGGAGTGCGATTCAGGAAAACCATATTCACCAAAGCCTTGAATTTGTGAAAATAAGCGCTCGGCGAAGTCTTTCGAATAGCCGCGTTGGCACATGCCATTAATCAATTTCTCTCGAAAATAAAGTAGTTTGCCGTTACGCTTCCAGCTAGCCATGGCGCGTCGTAGCTGATCGGCTTCACCTCCGCTAAAACCGGCGGCCACCATGGCAATTTTAATCACTTGTTCTTGAAAAATAGGTACTCCTAGGGTGCGGGCCAGTACCTCTTGTACTTCCGGGCTGGGGTAGTCGATGGCTTCCTCGCCATTACGGCGGCGTAAATAAGGGTGAACCATATCTCCTTGAATTGGCCCTGGGCGAACAATGGCTACTTCTATCACTAAATCGTAGTAATTACGTGGTTTTAAGCGAGGTAGCATGCTCATTTGGGCGCGGGATTCTACTTGGAACACGCCTACACTGTCGCCACGACATAACATGTCGTAAGTGCTGTGGTCGTCTTGTGGAATATCACTTAAACTGATCGTCCGTTGTTCTCGTTGACTCAAGCTATCTAAGCAACGACGTACTGCACTGAGCATTCCCAAAGCCAGCACATCCACTTTCATTAGATGCAGGGCTTCGAGATCGTCTTTATCCCACTGGATAATCGTGCGCTCCGGCATGGCGGCATTCTCTATTGGAACCAGATCGCAGAGTTGCTCTTGAGCAATCACAAAGCCGCCAACGTGCTGTGATAAATGCCGAGGAAAACCTCTTAGCTGTTCTACCAGCTGGGCAAAATTACGCGCGTGCTGCTCCGGTAATAGCCCTGCTTGTAGGATCTTAGAGGTGGTGGAGCTGCTTTTGTCTCGCCAATCTATATGGTGGTTTAACTGATGCAGAATCGGCTCAGGAATGGCCAGTGCTTTACCTACTTCGTTAATTGCACTGCGAGTGCGATAGGTGACAATAGTGGCGGCCAAGGCAGCCCGTTCGCGACCGTACTTTTGGTAAATGTATTGGATCACCTCTTCGCGGCGGTGATGCTCAAAATCCACGTCGATGTCGGGCGGCTCGTTACGCTCTTTAGAAATAAAGCGCTCAAATAGCAGTTCGACTTGGCTGGGATTCACTTCGGTAATATAGAGGCAATAACACACGATGGAATTAGCCGCCGAGCCTCGCCCCTGACATAAGATATTTTGTTGCCGAGCAAATGCCACGATGTCATAGATGGTTAAAAAATAGTGTTCGTAGTTAAGTTGGCTAATCAGGCTTAATTCGTGCTCTATTTGCTGGCGTAACTTGTTGCTGAGTGATGTGGCAAAACGCTGTTTCGCGCCTCGTTCCACCAGCAAGCGTAAATATTGTGCCGCGGTGTAAGTGGCAGGGACATTGTCTTGTGGATATTGATAGCAAATTTGCTTGAGGCTAAATTGACACTGTGCGGCTAATAGGCAGCTACGCTGTAATTCTTCAAGCAAATAACGCTGTTGTAATCGGGGCCATGGCAGTAGCCGCCGTTCGGCATTACTGCTGAGTTTAAACCCCGCTTGTTGAACGTTGCTGTGCTGGCGAATGGCATCTAATACGTCAGCCAATTTTTTTCGTTGGGCTAAATGCATGCGGGGGTTCATCGCGGCCACACAGTCAATCTCAAAATCCTTCGCTAACTGGCGATAGGCCTGCATAACTTCAGCCGGCTGTGTCAGATCGTTATGTAGCAATAAATACAGCGGGGTGACCTGTTGGCTTAGTTGGGCCAAGTGCTCGGGTCGCAGTGCGGCGTTGGCCTTCACCAAAATAAGGCATTGATCTAAATTTTGCTTGAATTGGTTTAAGCTAAGTTGGTAACGGCCTTTAGAGCTGTGTCTTCTCGCTTCGGTTATCAGTCGGCATAGCTGTTGATAGCCGCTGAGGTTTTTAGCCAGCACCACCACTTGGCATTGTTCTTCGGTGGTAAATTGGCTGCCAATAATCAGTTTAATTGCCAGTGCTTCGGCCGCTTGATGAGCCCGCACTACACCACTTAGCGAGCACTCATCGGTAATGGCAATAGCTTGATAAGCGTAATGTTGGGCCTGTTGTACCAATTCTTCGGGGTGGGATGCGCCATATAAAAAGCTAAAGTTGCTTTGAGCGTTAAGCTCGGCAAAGCCGATGTTAGCCATTAGCTAAACCAACCATGCAGAAACCATTGCTGATTTTCTTGGCATACCCAAGCCAGTCCCTGTTCTGGGCTTTGTGCAAGGTAATAATCGCGATTAATACTGTTGTCATCCCACCATCCACTGGCAATACGTTCGGCTTGTGAGAGCAGGGTATAGCGTCGAATATCTATCGGTTTTAACTGCGGAAGCAACCAACAAGGTCGAGCAAATTGCAGGGGATAGTCTTGTGGAACATGTTGATGGAGTGAACTATAGCGGCTTGCATATTCAGGGCGATAATCGGCGTGGCAATTGAGCCGGTGCACCGCGTCTTCACCTAAACGGGTATGCAGTTGATCAAATAGTAGTTGATCCCCTTTGTTCGGCGGTGCTTCAAACAGGCCATTGACTTCTTGTCCCAAGGGATAAAGCGCATGACAGTGTAGGCTAAATTCTTGTACCGCAGCAGGGAGCTTTACAGCTTCTAGTTTTAAAGCCAGTAAAGCTAGCCAGTCTTGGCTGGTTTGCAATAAACGGGCACTTTTAATCGGTAAGCTTTGTTGAGGCTTTCCTCGAAAGGCTAAATCTAAGCGTAGTAAGTTACTGGATAGTTGGCGCTGGCGTAGCCAGTGCTGAAAATGTTGACAAGCTTGCTTTAGAGCAAACATCAGACCTTGAACACTGTGGGTATCGGCCTGTAGAGGAAAGCGCCGAGAATAAACATGTGCAGCTTTAATAAAGTCTAAAGGGGTTGGCTGCTGGCCGAGAGCTTGATCTAGCATGGATAAGCTGTGTTCCCCCAAACGTTTGCGTAGCTCTGGGCGAGGTAAGGCGCACAGCTGTTTTATGCTATATAAGCCCATGGCTTGCAGGCTGGCCACTTGTTGGCTGGGTAAATCACTTAAACTGAGGTTCAATTCGGCGAGTGGGTAGCTTACTGAATAGGTTTGATTAAACGGTTGTGCCCGAGCGAGCCAACGCGCCGCCAATGGCGTGTTGGCGTAGGCGAAGCGAATACTCAGCTGCTGCTGTTGATAATGTTGACAGAGTTGCTCTAGATGGAGCGAGGGCTTGGGGTAAATACCGCCCATTCCTGCACCACTAATGAATAAACCAAAT
>NZ_JBNKPP010000014.1:0-3066 GCF_050295395.1 Agarivorans sp. | reverse complement strand
GGTATCATCAATTAGTGACTGAATGGCTTTGGTAAGCTTGGTTTCTTCAACCAATAACGCTTCTACGTGCAGGCCGAAGCTAAAACCAAAGTCTTCTAAGGCGCTTACGTTACTCGGGTCGGCCATGGCTACATACAGGGTTTGGTTTTGGCTATACACCGGCAATACGTGGTGTTTGAAAATCAGCTTTTCGTTGAGAAAACTCTGGGGGATTTCGTTGATCTCGATGGCATCGAGATCCAGCAGCGGAATGCCAAATTGAGCTTCGCAATAATCGGCCAGAGCCTTGCTAGAGAACAATTCGTTTTCGACTAGTACGGTAGTAAAGGCCCGCTGCTCCTGCCGGCTACGCTTATACAGCTCCAGCAGTTGTTGTTCTTTTTCGGGAAAAGAAACGGCCAAGCTGGAAGCAAGGCCGTTGAGGTTATCTATGACTGCCATTGATAATTAGAATTAGCAAAAATCTGCTGCTTGACAGGTACCGCTCTGAGCCCAAGTAACTCGACCAGCACTTCCGCTGGTATTGGGCGTGATTATGTAGGTGTAGCCACCTGCTTCAGTGACACCGGTTCCTGTAATGACACCATTTGCAACATCCATTGAAGCAATGTTACCGTCGGCTGCTGAAATAGCTGCAGGGATAGCGTAAGTTGTTCCTGCATGAGCTCCTGCATCACAAGTAGTCATGTCACCTGTCATGTTGTAGCATAGCTCTACTTTGAGTTTGTAGGATTGTGCTGCGGCTACCACATCGGCGAAGTTTGATTTTTGAACGTAAGTAAAATAGGCCGGTAATGCTACTGCCGCCAGAATGGCCACAATCGCTACTACGATCATCAATTCGATTAGGGTGAAACCTGCTTGCTTATTCGCAGCCTTGGTTTGAAGGTTCTGGATGGTTTTCATTGCGTCTTTCCTTTACACAAGTTATTTATTTACCGTTTTTTTTATCAAAAATGCCGCGAAATTTTTTGCATTTCAGTCACATAATTGACATTGCGATGCCTTAACTATGAATAATTAAAACATACGCGTCATATAAGTATAGTTATTATTGTAAAAAGGCAATCAAATCGTGATCTTAAGCGTTTTGTCAAAAGGACAGCTGTATACTCTTGTGTACAGCTGAAAAAGACGATTAAAAATTATTCCGCGACAAATCTCATACTGAGGTCTAGCGCCTTGACATGTTTGGTTAAAGCACCTACCGAAATAAAGTCGACACCGGTCTCGGCATATTGACGAATGGTCGCTAAGGTCATGTTGCCCGAGGCTTCTAACTTGGCGCGGCCTTGGTTTTGCGCTACCGCTTGTTTCATCAACTCTACCGTGAAGTTGTCTAGCATTACTACATCACAGCCCGCAACAAGGGCTTGTTCTAGCTCATCGAGGTTTTCTACTTCTACTTCTACTTTTTTGCCGGGGGCTATTTGGCGAGCTTTTTCCACCGCTGCTTGAATGCTACCGCAGGCCATAATATGGTTTTCTTTAATTAAAAAGGCATCGAACAGGCCAAAGCGGTGATTGGTACCGCCACCACAGCTTACCGCGTATTTAGAAGCATAACGTAAGCCCGGTAAGGTTTTACGCGTATCTAGCAGTTGGCAGTGAGTGCCTGCTAGCAGCTGCATGTATTCGGCCACTTGGCTGGCTATGCCCGATAGGGTTTGAATGAAATTTAAAGCTGAGCGCTCGCCGGTAAGCAGTATTCGGGTTGGCCCAGTTAAATAACAGAGCACTTGATCGCTGACTACCTTATCGCCGTCTTCCACCAACCACTCTATGCTGACTTCGCCGCCTAATTGCTTAAACACCTCTTCGGCGAAGGCTTTGCCAGCAAAAATGGCCGGTTCGCGGCTAATGATTTTAGCCTTGCTGACTTGTTGTTCGGGAATAAGGGCGGCGGAAATATCCAGTGCGGGATTTAATTCGCCTAAGTCTTCGCTTAGGGCGGCGCTGACATTAGCGCGCAATTGCTCTGCATTCATTGCATTGTTTCTCTGAGGGTTGGGGTTACTTATGGCAACTTATCATGTATCAGCTGATTTTTGCTGGCACATTTTAACCTAGATGCGAATCGCTTGCATGGTCAAATGCAGACTATATTATGAGTCTTGCTTGTATGTGAGATAAGCATGTTGCATTTTTAGCTTAGGGAGTGGTTTTGCAAATTAATCAACAGCATTGGCTAGAGCCTGTGAGAGCGTTGAATAGCCCCTTTTATAATCAGCGGCCCAGTGATGAAATTAGCCTGTTGGTGATTCACTGCATCAGTTTACCAGAAGGGCAGTTTGGCCTGCCTTATATAGACGATTTGTTTTGTGGCTGCTTAGATTGTCAGGCTGATGCTAGTTTTGCCGAGTTACAGGGTTTGCAAGTCTCGGCGCATCTGTTGATTAACCGCTTGGGCGAAGTTACTCAATATGTGCCTTTTAATTTGCGGGCTTGGCATGCGGGGACCTCTAGTTATGCAGGTCGAGAGGGCTGTAATGATTTTTCCATCGGCATAGAGTTGGAAGGCTGCGACAGTCAGGGCTATAGCGAGGCGCAATATCAATCTTTAGTGGAGGTGAGCCAAGCCTTGTTAAAACGCTACCCCTTGCTTAATAAACAACGTATTGTGGCTCACAGTGATATAGCCCCTTCGCGTAAAACCGATCCGGGACCTTTTTTTGATTGGCCTCGCTATTTAGCGGCCTTATAAATAAGTCACTTGGTTTGCTGAGCTAATTCACCTACTATTCATGATGACGTGGCTTTTTATGGAGTAAATTCAGTTAGATGTCTCTTATTTCTCTGTTGTTAGCACTTAGTTTGGAGCGGGCTCGCCGGATTGGCGCTCGTTGGTGGTGGCAGCAGGTCTTTCATTGGTGGTTGCAGCGCTTTGACTTACGTTCGGCGGCTTGGCAGCTATTGATGACGGTTTTTTTACCCAGTGCATTAATGTTATGGCTGCAAATTAGCCTGAGTGGCTGGCTGTTTGGCTTAGCCAACCTGCTGCTGTGGATTTTAGTGCCCTTAATTACCTTAGGCTGTCCGCCAATTCAGCAGAGTTATCGTGATTAC
>NZ_JBNKPP010000013.1:0-3467 GCF_050295395.1 Agarivorans sp. | reverse complement strand
CCCTACGCCGAAATGGGCAAATTGGCGGTCGAGGCCATATTAGCCCAACTTCAAGCTCAGCCACTGCTGGCCTCGAAACGCAAGGTAGAAGGTGAGCTGATTGTTCGTCACTCTTCTAGCCGAGCCAAGCCCTCACTAGCTTAAAGTTGGGTGGGTTTCAAACTGATAAACGGTTTGATGCAGGTAGTGTTGATTGGGCTTTATGATGCCGTTTTTGTCTCCCCACTCAGGATGATTTGGCCCATCGGGAAAGAACTGGGTTTCCAGCGCTAGACCATGGTAAGGCGGATAGTGCTTAGTTGCGCCAGGGGTATTGTCTAGGAAGTTACCAGAATAAAACTGTAGGGCGGGCTTGGTGGT
Organism: Agarivorans sp.; assembly: GCF_050295395.1. Taxonomy (NCBI): domain Bacteria; kingdom Pseudomonadati; phylum Pseudomonadota; class Gammaproteobacteria; order Alteromonadales; family Alteromonadaceae; genus Agarivorans; species Agarivorans sp. Next base: position 3,107 of record NZ_JBNKPP010000013.1, on the reverse strand, counting down.
TCTCACCTTCATGGTTAAGTCCCGCTGCGGCGAGTGCAATAAGGCAGCCACCGCCAGCGCATCGGTTACCTTTGGCATAAAAACAAAGGCATGATCATAACCGCCAGCCAACTGCTGTTCGGCTTCGCTTAAAAAGTCTTGGCCGATGGTTTTAAGCGCGGTGAAATCAAAGCTGCTATCCAGCACCGTTCTCATTTCTCCGCTGGGGATCAGCGCGGCATCGGTGGGCAAATAATAGCTAGCGTTCAGCTGTAGATGGTGATCGAGGCTGGTGAAATGAGAGGCTTCGCCCGCCAAGTTAAAGTAAGCATGATTGCTTAAGTTAACAGGACAAGCCTTATCACAACTAGCCTGATAGACAATACTTACGGCGTTATCCTCATCCAAGCTATAGGTCACGCTGACATCTAAATTACCGGGGTAGCCTTGATCACCATCGGCGGAATGCAGGGTAAATATCACTCGCTGAGCGCTCTGCTCGGTAATGCTCCAACGACGCTTATCAAAGCCATCAATACCGCCATGTAAGGAGTGTTCACCGTCATTTAAGCCCAACTGATAAGTCTGTCCGTCTAGCTTAAATTGACCATTGGCAATGCGGTTGGCGAAACGCCCCACCACCGAGCCAAAATAAGCGCTCTGCTGCATGTGTTCGATCATATTGCTAGAGCGCAATAGCAGCTCACGATACTCGCCATCCACCGGCAAATAACAACTTAACCAGGTTGCGCCAATATCCATAAACGATACGCTCATACCCTTGCTATTTTGCAGCGTCACCAATTGAGCATACTGCCCGTCGAAGCTTGCTTGGGTGGTCATCGCTTGGCGCAGCGAATCGAGATGGTTTTTCATGAACAGGCCTACAGCATTTACTCAAAAATACCTATAAGACTTCAGCCATGCTCTGACTGTCAAGCAGAGCATAATTTTATTAGCTGATAATATTAAGTTGCTCAAAATTTTATTCTAAAATTTACTTGTTTCTTGGTTTTTGATGCGAGGAAACGCCTAACCAAGCAGTTGCCCCGCCCAAGCCAACTACTAACAATTAGCACAATTATCTTAGCGCATGTTAATTTCTGCCCTTTTAGCTAAGCCTCAATAATCATGCACCGTCGACTTAAGCTCCGCCTCGCTGCCCAGTTAAGCTTATTACTCAGCTTGCTGATTTCCCCATTCGTTGTTGCGAATGGCAATCAAAGCATTGAATCTTTTAGCACCGCTAAGCGACTACTGTTGCAGCAAGTTTATGCCGCGCCGGAATCGCGCCGCACCCTGTACTGTCAGGCCAGTTTCGATGAAAACAAACAAGTACAACTGCATAGCGGTTTTGCTACCAGCAAATACCTAAACCGGCTAGCGCGCTACGAAACCGAACATGTGGTACCCGCAGAAAACTTCGGCCGTAGCTTTAAGGCATGGCGCGAGGGTCACCCAGAATGCGTAAATAACAAGGGCAAGCCCTATAAAGGACGTCGCTGCGCCGAAAAAACCAGTGCCGAATACCGCCTGATGCAGGCCGATATGTACAATCTCTACCCCGCCATTGGTGCGGTAAACGCGGCGCGCTCAAATTACAACTTCAGCATGCTCAACAAGGCCGATTCGGACTTTGGCAGCTGTGATTTACGGATAGAAAAACGCAAAGTACAGCCCCCAGAAGCAGCCCGCGGAGCCATCGCTCGCAGCTATCTGTACATGGAAGCCAGCTATCCGCGTTATTCCATGAGCAGTAGCCAACGTAAGTTAATGCAAGCCTGGGATAAGCAGTACCCGGTGAGTGCGGCTGAGTGTCAACGCGCGGCCATCATCGAGCGAGTACAGCATAATCGCAATCCGATTATGAGCAGCCGCTGCGCAGGGCGCGACTAATTACCCAGCTAGCCAAGCTAACACAATAAAATCAAGCCAATGGCTAGAGCAATGTTTAAAACTGCGTAGCACGGCGCGGTAACACTAATGATTTTATGGATAATAAGTTCAGTATTTACTCACTATTTCGCTAATCATTGAATAATGAACCCACTGCAACGTAATGCTTATTACCCATTCTTAGTGCTCATTTCGCTCGCCCTCGTGCTATGGCAGTACTTGGGGATGGAGCGGCGACTGCAATTAACAATTAATGAGCAAACTGAGGTACATCTCAACAATCAGCTAGTGAAGCAAAACAACGGCAAAGGTTTATTATTAAAGCAGCAAGACAAAGCCACCCTATTTTGCAGCAGCGAAGCATTATCGAATAGCGCCTGTGCCCTCAGCCTACCACTAAGCCAGGCGCTATCAGCCATCCAGCTCGATCATTATCAACAACTTCACTTAGACATCGCCTTTTCTAGTAACTTACCCGACACCCTATTGCTACAGTTTTACCTGCAGCTTGACGCCAAGCAAGGCTACCAGCACTTACTGCAGCAAAGCATTGTGCCTCGCCAAGGTCGGGCTAATTACCAATTATCACTGGCTCGGTTTTACTCGCCCTCTTGGTGGCAACTAGCAGCAGCCCAAACTATCAGCACATCGCCATCGCAAGTTAACTACTTCGCTGTAGTAAGTGGAGATAACCCGCAAGCCAAAAACATTGAATTATCGCTCTACAGCCTCGAACTCAGCGGCAAACTGATCGCCGCCAAAGATTTATATCTAGGGCTGTTAACCGTGTGGTTAATTAGCCTGAGCATTAGCTATGCTAAGCTTAACCGCGGCCTGAAAGAGCAACATCAACAATCGCACAAACACGCCTTAGAACTGAACAAGATGAACAGTTTTCTCAGTATTGAGCGCGATAATTACGAGTTTATGGCGAAAACCGATCCGCTCACCAGCTGCTTTAACCGTGCAGGGCTGCGCAATATTTTTAGTGACATCATCATCGAGTATATCGAAACCAACATGCCAGCCAGTATCGTATTATTCGACATCGACCACTTTAAACAAATTAATGACAACTACGGTCACGATGAGGGTGACAAGGTATTAATAAACATCGCCAACCTAGTTCGCCAGCAGATCCGCGAAGGCGATTATTTAGCACGCTGGGGAGGAGAAGAGTTTTTAGTGGTATGCACCCATACGCGCCAAGCCGGCGCCTGTGCACTGGCAGA
>NZ_JBNKPP010000012.1:0-7817 GCF_050295395.1 Agarivorans sp. | reverse complement strand
CGCACCGATCGCATGTTAAGAAAACTGGAAGCCCTACTCGCCGTTGCCGATGCCGAAGCATCGTTGATTATTACTGGTAATGGTGACGTAGTTCAGCCAGAACACGACTTAATCGCCATTGGCTCTGGCGGGCCTTTCGCTCAATCCGCCGCCTTAGCCCTATTAGAGAACACTGACTTAAGTGCTCGAGAAATTGCCGAAAAGAGCTTAACCATAGCTGGCAACATTTGCGTATTTACCAACTTAAATCAGACTATTGAAGAATTAGACGCTAAAGCCTAAGGCTTTGCAGGAATAAATTATGTCGGAAATGACCCCAAGAGAAATTGTCTCAGAATTAGACAACCACATCGTTGGCCAAGCTGATGCGAAACGGGCAGTGGCTATTGCTTTGCGTAACCGCTGGCGTCGCATGCAGTTAGATGACGATTTACGCCAAGAAGTGACACCCAAAAACATTCTAATGATAGGCCCAACCGGTGTAGGTAAAACCGAAATTGCCCGCCGCTTGGCCAAGCTTGCCCATGCACCTTTCATTAAAGTGGAAGCCACCAAATTTACCGAGGTGGGTTACGTGGGTAAGGAAGTCGAAACCATTATTCGTGACTTAGCCGATGTGGCATTTAAAATTACCCGCGAACAAGAAACCGAAAAGTTTCGTTTTCGCGCCGAAGACCAAGCGGAAGACCGCATCCTTGACGCCTTGCTACCACCAGCAAAAGACAGTTTTGGCCATGAAGAAAAGCCAGAAGAAAGCTCTACTCGCCAAGCCTTCCGCAAAAAGCTGCGCGAAGGCCTGTTAGACGATAAAGAGGTCGAAATCGACGTAGCCCAACCACAAGTGGGCGTTGAGATCATGGCCCCTCCTGGTATGGAAGAAATGACCAACCAACTTCAGGGCATGTTCCAAAACCTAGCGGGAAATAAAGCCACTAAGAAGCGCAAGCTAAAAATCAAAGAGGCCTTTAAGCTTTTAGTTGAAGAAGAAGCCGCCAAAATGATCAACCCTGAAGAGCTTAAAGAAAAAGCCCTGCATGCGGTAGAAAATAACGGCATCGTGTTCTTAGACGAGATAGACAAAATTTGTAAACGTGGCGAAGTGTCTGGCCCCGATGTCAGCCGAGAAGGCGTACAGCGAGACTTACTCCCCTTAGTTGAAGGCTCAACCGTGAATACCAAACACGGCATGGTAAAAACCGACCACATTCTGTTTATTGCCTCGGGTGCCTTCCAAGTAGCGAAGCCCTCTGACTTAATTCCAGAATTACAAGGCCGCTTGCCTATTCGCGTTAACCTTAGTGCGCTAAGCGCCGAAGACTTTGTACGGATCTTAACCGAGCCTAGCGCCTCGCTAACCGAGCAATACAAAGCACTAATGGCCACTGAAGGGCTAGACATTGAGTTTACCGAAGACGGCATTCGAAAAATTGCCGATGCCGCATGGCAGGTTAACGAACGCACCGAAAACATTGGCGCGCGTCGTTTGCATACGGTGATGGAAAAACTAATGGAAGAACTTAGTTTTGTGGCCTCCGATAACGCGGGGCAAACCGTGACCATCGACGCCGACTATGTCACTAAATATCTCGGCGACTTAGTGGCCGATGAAGACCTCAGCCGCTTCATTCTATAAGCTCTAAACTAGCCGCCCATTGGGCGGCTTTTTTTTCGCTTGCAGCAAGGGCCAGCGTAAGCACAACCCGCTTTTCTTAAGCACTTACCATTTCTTAATTGAAAACGGCAACTTAGGGTTTATACTGGTAGCGAATACTCGGGCCAATTTTAGGATCCAAACCATGGAATACAATACCTCAGAACTTTGTGACCTCTACGCCGACACGGTTGACGTTGTCGAGCCGATGTTTGCTAGTTATGGCGGCAGAAATGCCTTTGGTGGAGAAATCACCACCATTAAGTGCTTTGAAAATGCCGGACTAATTGCTCAGGTGGTGCAAGAGTCAGGAACAGGTAGAGTATTACTGATCGACGGTGGCGGTTCGTTACGTCGCGCCTTAGTGGATGTCAATATTGCCGAGACAGCCGCCGAGAACGAGTGGGATGGCATCATTGTTTATGGATGTGTACGTGATGTTGACGCCTTAGAAGAACTAGACATTGGCATTCAAGCCTTGGCTTCTATTCCTGTTGGTGCCGATGCCGATGATGAAACTGGGGATATCAATATTCCGGTTAACTTTGGTGGCGTGACCTTCCTACCGGAAGATCACATCTATGCCGATACCACCGGAGTGATTCTGTCGCCTGAGCCGCTCGACATAGAGTAAACGCTCAGGCTTAAAACTACTCGGCGTGAACGTCTTCGATTCGGCCTAATAAAGCCTTAAGGCGTTCTTGCCAAGCCTGTTGCTCTTGTAACAGGCGGCTGTTTTCATCATTTAGCTTGCTGTTCTGTTCCTTCAGCTCATCAATTTCCATACGCAACAACTCGATGCTATCAACCGCAACTTGGATCTTCGCTTCTAATTTTTCTAATACTTCAAAGGACATTACTCTTTACTCCCGTTAATTCCGTTTCTTAATCAGTACACGGCTTTGAACTGAACCAGTTGCTATCTGCATAAGAGCCAAAGTCGGTACTCACATACTGATAACAACTGCTTTAACAGCAGCATACTCTTGTCATCTTTAGCCAACAAGAGTAGAACAGTATTTCGCTAACTAGTTGTTGAATAAATAGTCATGAATATACAAAAAGGGCGCTACCGCCACTACAAAGGGCAAGATTACCAGGTTATCGACACGGTAATACATTCCGAAACAGAGCAAGTCTTAGTCTTATATCGCCCCTTATATGGCGAAGCAAAACTCTGGGTGAGACCCTATGAGATGTTTTTTGAAACGGTGGAAGTGGCAGGTAAGCAAGTGCCTCGTTTTGCTTTTGTTGAGGCACTTGAATAGAACAGCTAGGCAGGCTTAAATGTTTTGCCCCATATCCATGGAAGGCATCTCACAACAAGGGGTGCCAACCACTTTTGCTGGTACACCCGCCACCGTTGTATGGGCGGCTACGGGCTCTAATACCACACTGCCCGCCCCCACTTTGGCGCCTCGCCCAACTTCAATATTGCCGAGAATTTTAGCACCTGCGCCAATTAATACGCCTTGGCGAATTTTAGGATGACGATCGCCAGTTTCTTTGCCTGTTCCGCCTAAGGTGACCGATTGAAGTATCGATACATCATCTTCGATTACTGCGGTCTCGCCCACTACAATACCAGTAGCATGGTCGAACATGATGCCTTTGCCAATGGTTGCGGCAGGATGCACATCCACAGCAAATACCGCCGAAATTTGGTTTTGTATGTAACGCGCCAAGGCCAAACGACCTTTTTTCCATAGCCAGTTTGCAATGCGATAACCTTCTAAGGCATGAAAACCCTTCAGGTATAACAAGGGTACTGCGTAATACTGTACCGCTGGGTCTCGGTCTTTAACCGCTACTATGTCGGCAGCCACCGCTTCTAAAATACTAGGGTCAGCACGTAGGGCTTCTTCAATAAATTCGCGTAATAGAATCGCTTGAACCGTGGAACTGTCTAACTTGCTAGCTAACTGGAAGCTTAAAGCCGAGGCTAAACTATCATGATTCAAAATAGTGGAATAAAAGAAGCTCGCCAACATCGGCTCATCTTCAGCCATGCGATTAGCTTCATCGCGAACTTGCAACCATACTATTTCAGCAAGAGTTTGCTTGATTTGAAAATCGCTATCCTTTGCCACTGCTTCACCTTACTCTAATTCTAATTTCTTTTCCTGCGGAACCACCGATTGCGGATCTTGGTGGATTAATACATCAGCTTCGGGCCACAGTTCAACAATTTTATCTTCTACTTCATCGGCAATTTTATGCGCGGTATAAAGGTCAAGCTTATCATCTAGCTCCAGATGAAGCTGAATAAATTTAGTCTGTCCCGATTGGCGAGTACGAATATCGTGGGCCCCCATCACCTCGGGCACCGATAACGCGCAGTTTAATACCTGTATTTGAAACGACTCTGGCAACTGCCTATCCAATAGATTTTGCACCGACTCTTTGGCAATACCTAACGCTCCATAACAAATGTACAGAGCAATCAGCACCGCAAACAAACCGTCGGCCCAATACCAGCCGAAGCGACTCAATAGCAAGGCCACCAATACCGCTGCATTCATGTAAATATCCATGGCATAGTGCATGGAGTCGGCTTTAATTACGGTGTTATTGGTTTTGCGAATCACATAGCGCTGGAACATCACTAAAGCAAAGGTGATTAGGGTTGATATCACCATTACGCTAATCCCTGCATTGCTATGTTGAATAGCTTTAGGGTCGAGCAGCTCGGTCACACCACTAAATAGCAGCATAATGGCCGAGCCGGTGATAAACGCGGCTTGCGCCATACCAGCTAAGTGTTCCGCTTTGCCGTGGCCAAAGCTGTGTTCTTTATCAGGGGGTTGCAAGGCATAACGAACCGCCAACAAATTCACTACCGACATTCCTATGTCCATTAGGGAATCGATCAGCGAGGCAAGAATACTCACCGCACCCGTATATAAGAAAGCGCTACTCTTAATAACAAGCAAGGTCACCGCTACACAGGTTGCAACCCAAGTAGCTAAGGTGACCAAGCGCTGATAATTATGCTTTTCCACTTTACAAATTCTTCCAAAAATTTTGTAAAGTATAACGGTTAGCGACTATTAAAGCTGAGCTTTTTTCTGACCTTTGGTCATAAAGCGCGGATGGTTTTCCATTCTATCAGCATGTAATTGCTGATATTTTTGCTGCTGCTCAGGAGTTAATATTTGATATATCTGCTGCTGCGCACGTAGATGATCCACCATCATGCCTTGGCGGCGAGCCGCTTGTTCGGCGACTAAAGCTTGTGCTGCCGCTTCGTCAAACTTAGCCGAACTAATAATTTCCATGCGTTGCTGGTACATTGCCTGTCCCCGCTGAGCACGCTGGCCAGGTTGGTTTTTTTGGCCCTGCTGGTTCATTGCGCCTTTAGCTTGGAACTGCTGCATAATGTCTCTTACTTGCGCTCGCTGAGCTGCACTCAAGTCCAACTCTTGCATCATGCGCATTGGTGGGTAGTCATCACGACCTTGCATGCAACCAGCATTACCACCGTTGCCATTACCTGGTCCTGCGAAAGCTAGCGGTGCAAATACCATGCTGCCAAGTAGCGTACTAATGATTAGCTTGTTCATAATTATTCCTCGACTCGTTGATTCATTATTAGTTTACAAAGCTGAATGCAAACAAACGGCAGCAAAGTGTAAAGCAATGTAAAAGCGGCTACTTAATCACTGCAAAGGCCATGGAGTTTTGTACAATTCAAATATTAAGATTAAAAAGTGTGGCGCCAGTGAAATTACTGCTAATTGATGACGACAAAGAGCTAACCGAGTTGCTTGGCGAACTGCTAGAGCTAGAAGGCTTTAGCTGCGACATCTGCAATGATGGTTTAAGTGGCCTAGCCAAGCTTGAACAACAAGCTTACGACTTAGTATTACTCGACGTAATGATGCCGGGTAAAAACGGCTTTGAAGTACTTAAAGAACTACGCAAAGACAATCAGCAACCCGTATTGATGCTTACCGCTAAGGGTGATGAAATCGACCGTGTACTGGGTTTAGAACTGGGTGCCGATGACTATCTGGGAAAACCTTTCAGTGAAAGGGAGCTGCTGGCGCGGATCCGAGCCATTTTGCGGCGCACCCAAAGCACTAGCTCTAATGACAACGGCCATAGCCTGATCCGCCATCAAGACTTAAGCCTGTCGGTGAGCAAGCAACAGGCACATTGTGAAGACCAAGAGCTGGATTTAACCAGTACCGAATTACTGCTGTTACAGCAATTACTAGAACACCCCGGCCAAGTATTAGATAAAGAACAGCTCAACCAAAAGGTCTTAGGCAAACGGCTGCAAGCCTTTGACCGCAGCCTCGATATGCATATTAGCAACCTCCGTAAAAAGATCCCGCCACGCAAAGACCAGTTGCCACGGATTAAAACCGTGCGCGGTAAAGGTTACATGTGGCTAGAGTGGTAAGCATGAACCGGCTGCTAAACAATCTATTCGTTAAAATATTCGTCTCGTTCTGGGTGATACTGGTAATCACCGCGTTGGTCTCGATTAGCCTATCGAAACTAGTTCGAGAAGATGATTTTAGAGCGCCAGAGTGGGAGCTGAATAATCTTCAGGAATATGCCGAGCGCATCGAGCGTAATCCCGAACACTTTCTTAGCCCTTCGTATCGCCCTCATAAGCGCTCGCGTTTTGGGCTAGTTTTCATCGTTGACCAAAGCGGCCAAGTGATTAATCAGGCCAACTTAAGTCGCGACATGCATCGCTTCATTCTTGAGCATGACGATGTGACTAATCCGCGCGTTAGCGTAAATGATGAATATTTATGGGTAGGCCCGTGGCCAATTAAGCTGCAGCACCAAGACTACTTGTTATATCTTCAGCGCCGCCCACCACCGGAGCAATTACACGCGATCCGCAAACTTGGCTTCTCGCCTTGGTTTCTTGGCTCGGTGGCCCTGCTGCTCAGTTTGCTAATGTGTATTTTGCTTACCCAACACATCGTACAACCACTGAAGCGTTTGCGCTCGGCGGCCAATAAAGTGTCACTGGGTTACTTAGATACCCCGCTGCCAGAAATTCAACGCGGTGACGAGATTGGCCAGTTGTCTGATAGCCTGCAACGGATGGTAGATACCCTCAATCAGACCATTAGCAATCAACAGCGCTTGCTGAGTGATATTTCCCATGAGCTACGCTCACCACTTACTCGGCTCAACATGGCTTTGGCTCTACATAAAAAACGCCAACAAACCACTCCAGAAATAATGCGAATTGAACGCGAATCACAGCGCTTGGCCGAAATGATTAACGCCTTGCTATCGTTGTCTCGTATGCAAGTTAACGCCAAGCAACAACAAACCAAGTTCGATGAATTAATCGCCGATCTGATCAACAACTGTGAGTTTGAAGCCGAACAACTCAATAAGCAATTTAGCGCCAACTACCCGAAACAACTGAGCTTAGTATGTTATCCACAGTTACTCAGTTCGGCCATTGAAAATGTTTGCCGCAACGCCCTCAAGTATGCCGACAGCAAGGTCACTCTTAAAGCTAGTGTGGAAGATAAGCAATTAGTCATAGTGATATGCGACGATGGGCCAGGCCTTGCAGAAAGCGAACTGAACAGCATTTTTCGTCCCTTCTATCGTTGCGGTGAAGCCCGCGACCGAGACAGTGGTGGGGTGGGTTTGGGGCTGGCCATTGCCGAATCGGCCGTGCGCCAACACGGCGGTAGCATCGCGGCTAAAAATCATTCCCTGAAAGGGCTAGAAGTAAGCCTGCGCTTGCCACTACAATAGCGCTTTTTAGTCAACTGGATAAGCCATGATCAACATCGTGCTCTACGAGCCAGAAATCCCGCAAAATACTGGCGCCATCATTCGTTTAGCCGCCAACAGCGGTTGTAGCCTGCACCTCATCGAACCTTTGGGTTTTGCTTGGGACGATAAAAAGGTGAAGCGCGCAGGCTTAGACTATCATGAGTTTGCCGAGGTAAAACGCCACGCCAACTATCAGGCCTTCTTAGACAGTGAACAGCCCAAACGCCTGCTAGCCTGCACCACCAAGGGCAGCGGTTTTCATAGCGATTTCAGTTTTTCCGACGGTGACTACTTAATGTTTGGCCCAGAAACTCGCGGTTTACCAGACCATGTGCTCAATGAAATTGACGGCCAATTTCGATTACGCATTCCAATGCTAGCTAACAGCCGCAGCATGAAC
>NZ_JBNKPP010000011.1:0-1592 GCF_050295395.1 Agarivorans sp. | reverse complement strand
CTGGTATAAAACACAAATCCCAGAATCGTTGCCAATATTCCCAGCGCCACCGCGTCATTGGTGACTAATGCCGTGCTTGCCATGTGTATTCTCCCTGTTTGGTACAGTTGTTATTGTATTTATGCTAAAAACTGCCGTTTGCAGTTAGTGGGCAAACTTCCCATTCGCCCGATTTATTGTTGTTTTTTAGAAAAACAAGGAGAGCCTGCTAGGCTCTCCTTTAAGATTTAGTGATAGATTTCAGCGTGTTCACTGAGCTCTTTGAGCTGCATTTTGACGATTTCGATAACAGGATCATGCGGGCTGTTATCGACAAAGTGTTGCAGATCGGCCGCCGCGACATTGATACACCCCAGTTGCTGGGCGATAAAGGCGCGCTCCCGATTTAAGTGCACATCATCAGGGTGCCACTGTAGCAGCAAGTTGCAACATTCCATCGCCGCCTCAAATTGATGCGACACAATACACCCCGCCTTGAGCTCATGCAGCATGCGCGAAATCAGCTTCTTCACCGACGCCGCCTTTAAGTAGCTTGGCTTAAGCTCGGCCGCGTTACCCAGTTCACCGCGCACTAACACATGGAGCTGATGTTTCGTCAACTCTTTGCCCGTCAGCGGATCGTGATAACGCACAACGCCAGCGACGTTACTGCGAAGCACAGTATTACCCGGTAGGAGTAAGGCTTCGAGTTCTAAATCGAGCTGCTTGGCCAGTAGCATCAATACCGTCGCCAGTGTGGTGCTATTGCCTTGTTTAGTGATAAGACAAGTGCCTAAATCCGCCGCTTCGGTGCTGAAGTAATTGTCGCGGACACAAAAACCCAAGTCCTGATAAAACCAATGCAGCAACGCATTTAAGCGTTGCTGTTGATCCACCAGGTAATGACTTAATACGGCTCCCGCCAATTCAAACCAAGCCCATTTCGCCGCTTCGAGGTTTGAAAATCCAAGGTGAGCACCTACATCCAATGCCGACTCGGGCAAAGAAATGCCATCTTGCAGATTGTATTTACCCATTAACCCAATAATACCGCTTGTTTAAAATGCGCCAATTTGGCCGCGTAAACTAACCAACCTAATGCACCTAAAAAGGCAAAAACTTTGAACAATTTGTTTCTGTTCGCTTTTATCGCAATCACGCCCAAGGCAATATACGCGAGCACGGCGCCAATTTTTTCGGTCAACCAAGGGTCCACAAAGGGATATTGCTTGATCATAAAGCACAGGGTTAAGCCCGACAGCAGTAAAAAAGTGTCGATAACATGGGGCGCGATTTTGAATACCTTCTTGCCCATCAGTGCTGACTGACGTAAGTGCAACACAAAACGAACGACAAAAAACAGCACACTCACGGCAATTAAGGTTAAATGCAGGTGCTTAACAGCAGGATAAAGACTGTAAAAAGTTTCCATTGTGATACTTATGGCCAGTGACAAAGGCGCTAGTTTACCCTAATCATAACGCCAGACCAATGCCTAACGCGCGAGATTCACAGACGAAACCCCGTCCCTCAGTTTGCAGGAAACCACAATGAATTTAATGATAATTGACGATGAGTCCGCCGAATTTGCCGATGCAGTAAAGCAAAAAATC
>NZ_JBNKPP010000010.1:0-2350 GCF_050295395.1 Agarivorans sp. | reverse complement strand
AGTGGGGGTGAGGCCTACCTTGCGAGTGGTGCGTTGCAATAAACGGGCGCCGACGCGTTCTTCTAGTTGTGCCACATATTTAGAAGTAATGCGATTGGATACGCCTAAGCGCTCTGCCGCTTCGGTAAACGATCCCGATTGCGCTGTGGCCACAAAGGCTTTTAAACCATCAACTAAATCCATAACACCTTTCCATTAAGAATATTTTGGTAATTGTTATTCTATATAATCACCATTGTGTTGAAAAGCTCTCCAGACGATACTTTTCTCATAGCGAACAGGCAGCCCAGCAACGGGCATCGCATTTAGGAGAGAGATGATGAATATAGCAATTATTGGTTCTGGCAATATTGGTTCTGGTTTAGCACGTACTTTGGCGGCGACTAAGCACGGTGTAGTGGTTAGCGCAAAAGAACAGCAAAGCGCAAAAGCCTTGGTTGAGTCGCTCGCCGCAGAAGGCATTCGCGTTCAACAAGCCGATGTGGCTAGCGCAGTGGCTAATGCACAAATTGTGATTTTAGCCGTGCCTTATGGCGCTGTAGCAGACTTGGCCAAAGCCTATGACTTTGCCGGCAAAATTGTGGTGGATGTGACTAACCCACTAAAAGACGATTTCTCAGGTATCACCCTTGGTTTTACTACCTCGGCTGCCGAAGAAATTCAGCAACTCTTGCCAGCGGCTAAAGTAGTTAAAGCCTTTAACACGGTATTTGCTCAAGTTTACCAAGAGGGTTTGGACTTTGGCGGACGTAAAGTGCCTACCTTTATCGCTGCCGACGACGCCGCTGCTAAACAAACGCTGCTTAGTGTAGCGAACGATGCTGGTTTTGACGCAGTAGATGCCGGTGCCTTAAGTAATGCTCGCTACATCGAGCCTTTAGCTTACTTAAACATTCATTTTGGCTACATCTTGGGCCATGGAACACAAATCGCGCCAGCTTGGTTGTCGCGCTAATTATTAAGATTGAACAGAGGACTTTGTCATGATTGAGCAAAAAACCGCAGCCTATGCAGCGCTACTACTACGGTTAATTTCCGGTGGCTTATTTGTCGCCCACGGCCTAACTAAGGTGTTTGTATTTACTATTCCCGGCACCGTTGGCTATTTTGAAAGCTTAGGCCTGCCAGGATTTATAGCTTACTTCACTATTGTGGCAGAGCTATTCGGTGGTTTGGCCTTGATATTGGGCGTAGCTACTCGCTGGGTATCGGTGCCGCTAGTTGCCTTGTTACTCGGTGTGGTTTGGGCTCATTCTGGTAATGGTTGGGGATTCACCAATGCCGGTGGTGGTTGGGAATTCCCGCTATTTTGGGCAGTAGCACAAGCCGCTATTGGTTTATTGGGCAACGGTGCCTTGGCGCTAAAAATCCCAGTGGCGAATAAATTACTAGGTCAATACGCCTAAGTTGGCTGGGGGGGCCGCTGGTCCTCCAGTAGATAATTTGCTTGATCGATAATCGTACAGATAACAGGACCGATATGAGTATTGCTTCTTCATTAACAAGTTTGGCCGAGCGTTTTAAGGCTTCTCCCAAAATGCCCTTGGTATTTTTGGGCCATGGTTCGCCAATGAACGCTATTGAAGATACCGCCTACAGCCGCAGTTGGGTTGAATTGGGACGGTCATTGCCTCGTCCACAGGCGATTGTGATGATATCGGCGCATTGGATGACACAAGGCAGCACCTTGGTAGATGTGTCTGCCGCGCCGCGCACCATTCATGATTTTTACGGCTTTCCTGACGAGCTTTATCAACTGCACTACCCAGCGAAGGGCGCGCCTGAGCTAGCCAAGCAAGTGGCTAGCATGTTGGCCGACTATAAAGTGCAAACCGATGATAGCTGGGGTTTAGACCATGGCGCGTGGAGCTTATTGCATCATCTCTACCCAGCGGCTGATGTGCCGGTGTTTCAGTTATCTATTGATATCACCAAAGATCTGAACTGGCAGTTGGGCATAGGTAAGGCTTTGGCCAAGCTACGCGAGCGGGGCGTATTAATTATTGGTTCGGGCAATGTGGTGCACAACCTAGGTGCCTTGCAATTTAACGGTAAGGCGCACGATTGGGCGCTGGAGTTTGATAGCGTATTTGCCGACAAGCTTAATCAGCGTGACTTTGCTGGTTTAGCCAATACCAAAGCCTTGGGCAGCCTATTACGAATGGCCAACCCAAGCTTAGAACATTACGCACCCGCTTTAACCATTGCCGGTGCCGCAAGCGCTAAGGATCAACTTGTTTATACCAGCGAAGGCATCGATTTAGGGGCGGTATCGATGCGCTCGTTCATGTTTCATGCTTAAGCCATTTTTAGGAGAGTTTTTATGTTAGTCGACGGTCAATGGGTAGAA
>NZ_JBNKPP010000009.1:0-13948 GCF_050295395.1 Agarivorans sp. | reverse complement strand
ACAAAAAAGCAGCTCAAGAGCTGCTTTTTAATCTGATTACACTGACGTTTAGTGTAATTTTAGCTTAGGCCGTAGTACTTGGTTGATTCGCCCTACTAACATCATTAAACCGGTTTTCATGTAACCGTGTAGTGCGATTTGGTGCATGCGGTACAAGGAGATGTACATCACCCGAGCAATGCGCCCTTCAATCATCATAGAGCCCTGCATTAGGTTGCCCATTAATGAGCCCACTGTTGAATAACGGCTAAGCGATACCAAAGAGCCGTGGTCTTTATATTCAAAGTCTAATAGTGGCTTCTCTTCCATTTGGCGCAAAATGTTTTTAAATACTAGGCTGGCCATTTGGTGAGCCGATTGAGCGCGAGGCGGTACAAAACCGGCTTCACCCATGGCGCAACTAGCACAGTCGCCAATCGCATAAATGTTACTGTCACGCGAAGTTTGCAAAGTAGGACGCACCACTAGTTGATTAATGCGGTTGGTTTCTAAGCCACCTAGCTCTTTCATAAACTCTGGACACTTAATACCTGCTGCCCACACCATAAGGTCTGCTTTAATTAGCTCCCCTTCTTTGGTGGTTAAGCCCTCTTCTGTCGCTTCGGTTACCATGGTATTAGTACGAACATCCACACCCATTTTTTGTAGCTCTGAGTGAGCGGCACTAGAGATGCGCACCGGCAAAGCAGGTAAGATTTTTTCGCCGGCTTCCACCAAGGTGACCGCTAAGCTTGAATTGCTAAGGTTAGGCACACCGTAGGCACGAAGTTGGTCTAAAGCATTGTGCAACTCAGCGGATAGTTCTACCCCTGTCGCGCCCGCGCCCACAATGGCCACCCGTACTTTCTCGCCTTTTTCTGCTTCATCATTTTGAGAATACTGCAAAAAGCGGTTAAGCATACGGTGATGAAATAAATCGGCACGGCTAGGATTATCAAGGAAAATACAGTGATCTTTCACGCCTTTGGTATTGAAGTCGTTAGACACCGAGCCAATAGCCATAACCAAATAATCGTAGCTAAGTTGTCGTGCTGGCAAGATTTCTTTGCCTTCTTCTACCATTGGTTTCAAAGTCACTAACTGGTCTTCACGATTAACATCGGCAACTTCGCCCAGTTGAAACTCAAAGCCATGATTGGCCGCGTGCGAGCGGTAACTTAACGCGTCAATTCCCGCATCTAGGGAGCCTGTCGCCACTTCGTGCAGTAGGGGCTTCCAAAGGTGAGTACGGTTTTTATCTACCAGAACGATATTGGCCTTGCCTTTTTTCCCCAGCTTGCGCCCTAAACGCGTCGCTAGCTCGAGGCCACCGGCACCACCACCAACTACAACAATTCTAGTCATGCTTGATTATTTCCTTGTAACAATCTGAAGTGTAAACTTTACCGAGGACTTTATTATGGGTGTTGTAAATCCAGTACCGCTAAGCAAAGTCGACACATTATACGTAACTTGATTAAGATCACAAAATAAGCCTACAAAAAAAGAGGGGAAAACCCTCTTCTTTTGTTAACTATTTAGCTTATAAACTGGGTAAACGCTTGAGTGATTTGATCAACTGAAGATGACGACTGATATCTTTAAATTTATGGGTTTGTTGGTCATCCCAGACAATCTGATAATAGTCTTTTAACTCTAACTCTGAGGCTTTGTTATCTAAAAACTCATCGTTTTCTGAGAGTATCACGGTACAGTTGCCTTTGTTCTTGGTGCGAAACTCACTGACACACTTAGACGCAATATCAACATACTCTTCGGGGCGCTCGATGCGACCTTGCATATTTAACTCTGGATGCAAGTTTGGATTAAAGATAACCGAAGGAATGCCACATAAAAAGCCTATTCGCTCACTCCAATAGCCGCCTAAGCCCACGCCACAAATCACGACTTCTTCTTCAGCACTTAACATTAACTGCTTATGCACTTCTTTAAGCAAGTGGCTCATATCATGACGGGGATGAATAGTACTGTAACTAATCGGCCGAACATCGGGGTCAACAAACTGTAATTGCAATACTTTTTCATGGTTACCCGGACTTGTAGAGTCAAAGCCGTGTAAATAAATAATCATCCTAGCCTACCTTCCTCTCAATCACTGACTAAAACTAAGTCTATTTATAACTTATCCCATTCACTGGTGATTGTCGCTATTTTCTGCGCCTGAGCGGCGATTTGTTTATAGTTGCTTTGCGCTGCTAGCTCCGACCAAGTAGCTGGATAGGCTTTGCCTAATAGCGATTCTGCCCCCTTAACCTGAGTATGGGCTAAACCATCGAGTAAGCGAATACTGGCATCTCGGTCATTACACGCCAACAACAAGTCACAGCCAGCGGCTAAAGCTTGTTTAGCTCGTGTCACATAATCACCCACCACCGCCGCGCCTTTCATACTAAGGTCATCACTAAAAATGAGACCTTTAAAAGCCAGCTCTTGTCGTAGTATTTGTTGTAACCATTTGGCAGAGAAGCCTGCCGGTTGCTCATCTACATCGGGGTAGATCACGTGGGCAGGCATCACCGCATCGAGCTTATTTTGCGAAATTAAGGCACTAAATACTTGCATATCGTGCTGTTTAATTTGCTCAAAACTGCGTAAGTCTCGCGCTTCCAAATGGTGAGTATCGGCTTTTACATTGCCGTGTCCCGGAAAGTGTTTGCCAGTGGCTTTCATGCCTGCTAGCGCCATGCCGTCGATAAAAGCGCTGGCTAAAGGAATAATTTGCTGAGGCTGCTCGCTAAAAGCGCGCAGGCCAATCACATCACTAATGCCATTCACGTCCAGCACCGGCGCAAAACTCAAATCGATATCGCAAGCGCGTAGTTCTGCTGCCATCAACCAACCCAATTGTTTGGCTAACAGCTCGGCAGGCACAGCCAACTGTTGGGCAATGGCGCTTACATGCCCCATTGCCGGAATAGCCGAAAATTGATGGCGAAAACGTTGTACTCGGCCACCTTCGTGGTCTACTGCAATAATTAGCCGAGTGTGAGAAGCCGCCCGAATACTTTTCACTAAGTCGATGAGCTGTGCTCTATCATGGTAATTACGTGAAAATAAAATCACCCCGGCCACTAGCGGATGTTGCAACATTTCCCGCTCTTCGCCACTTAACTCGGTAGCGAGTAAATCGATAAAAAGAGGTCCCATTTATTCCTTACCAACCAAGAGTAGATTTAGTTTCTGCCTTACGGATTTCAGTCTCGTCGGCCCACTCCACTAAACCTGTTTTAAGGTCTAATAAACGCATGGTCATTTTGTAGTAGACGTCCTTGGTCTTTTTGTTAGTTTTTACAATGCTAGACAGATTGCCATACAGCATATATTCGGCACCGACCTGCTGACCAAAAGCAATCGCTTTTGATGGATCAACCAAGTCGCTGTCATTTTGAAAACCCAATTGCTCTCTTACCTGATTAACCGTGGTCATATCCACAAAGCGGAATTTCCCCGATTGCAGCAATTTGGTGCTGATGGTATCGGTGACAGACTCGGTATCGATATGCTCTGTGGTTTTATTTTTAATCCGGTCCACAAACACAATTGGCCGCCCCTTAGCGGTAATATCAACCAATAATGGCGAAGCTATCATTGAGTCGGTCATTTCACCGGCAATGGTTTGTAAGTCGGTGGAGCCAAAGCTCACATCAACCGTTTCTACTTGCTGAGGGTCTCCATAACTCACTTGGCTGGAACATCCACTTAAGCCAAGCGCAAGTAAGCTAATAAGCACTAGTCGTTTATTCATAAATTTCTCTCTGTTATTTCACTTCTCTAACATAAATTTTGAAGTGCTTGGCACTATCAAGTAAGGCAATCGACTGCACTTGAATTTGTTGTTTACCATGTAAAGTGAGCGGCGTCCAAGCGCTGGTGGCTTGATTAATTTGAATGTTGTTGCTGTCATACCAATAAAAGCGATACTGCAAATTCAAATCGCCCTTATATAGAGATTGTATGGTTGCCACCCCTTGCAGGCGATCGTTGTTTTGCTGAGTGGTGGCACCCAATACTGTTAACTTTCGCCCCAAACTGATGTTATCAACAATCAGCCATTGCTTACCATCGGGTTTATCTGAATCGGCAGAAATACCTGAAGTATTTGTGGTACAAGCAACCAAGAGCAGGCTCAGCAGCAATAATACATATTTCATGTTCACCTCTGTTACAAATTAAAAACTTGAATGGCAGAGCCTAGGTCGTTAGTTAGCACTAAACTGACTCGCCCTGCTCTAATGTTTAGTGGCTCGAGGTTTTGGCTTAATCCCTCAAATTTTAGAGTATGTTGTCCGGCAGGCAAAGCCTGAATCGCAATTTGCGCTAATGCTGGTAGGCTTTGCCAACTGCGGGTATCGGCACGCTCAGACGCTGTGTTGTAAAGATTAACCAATACATTCTCCCAGCTTTCATGTTGAGCATCATTATGCTGATTAACCGCGCGGCGCAACTGTTCTTTACTCAGTAAACGCAATATTTGTCGGTACAGTAAGCCGGGTAAGTCTTGTTGCAACTGTTTTGCTGCCAGTGCGTCTAGCTGAATCACTTGCTCCGTGGCAAAAGTCTGCCCTGCAACCTCAAGTCCTTGAGGAATACTAAAGTCAGCTTGCCCCCGCATCACTGGCAAAGCCACAGTAAAATTTTGCCACTGGTTATTATGATATAGCGGCAGAGAAAATCGTGCTTCTTGACGCGCTTTAATGAGTGATTGTTCGTGGATCACCACCAATAAGCCTTGTTGCTTAGTAAGAGCCTCGCCTTTAAGCGGCGTATATTGCTGATAATCCTCCATGGCTAGCTTTGCCCCTAAACGGGCGACTTCGGCTTGTAAGTATTTATTCTGCGGAGCCAAGGCCAAAGCCTTACGATAATCAATATAAGCATCGTCCTCTTGCCCTGCCGCTAAATACAACACCGCAGACAGCACATAACTCAAACCATTTTGGTAAGCGTTAGCTAATTGTTGTTGGGTTTTAAACTGCGGGTACTGCTGGCTTAATTCTTGGTATTGCTGCTGATAGTCTCTCAGTTGCTGCTCTAAGCTCGCAGGTGTTTCTTGCATGGCCTGCTGCTGTATCAAGCCCGCCTTACGGATTTCCACTAAAGCTGACTCGAGCCCCTGGTTATGTAAATAGTTAATCGCTTGATAGTGATGCAGCATCACTTGCTCGTATACCGGGATATGGTAAGGAATGAAATTATCGTTAGTAGCCAGCGTTGAAAGCTGCTGTAAACCGCTAGAAATACGATACTCAGCTTGACGAGACAACCACTCAAGCTGCTCATCAACCTGCTTAAAATACTCTTGGCTCTGCTGATAATCTCCGGCTAAATAGGTGATTTTGCCTTTTTCTAGCAGTTTTAAATAATAGCTATTGTCGCTGGGGCGCCCTTCATCAATCAACTTAGCCGCTAACTGAAACTGTCCCGAACCAATTTGGTAGCGACTGGCTTGCATTTGTTCGCTATAACTTATAAACAAATCGCTAAACAGGGCTGAGCTACAGCTTTGCACACTGACGCATAAGACACAGGCCAGAGCCACAACCGCAAGGGGGTGGCGTCTCGCAGTCTTGCTAGTACTAAAGCCTTTGTTTATTTGTAAAACACTGTTAAGCCATGCCATCAAATCAACTTGTCCCAAACCACATAAATTTCCCCTTATTGAGGCAACAATAAAAAATCCAACTCATCCGCTTAAAGCTGGACTTAAACGCTCATTTTTTAGGCAATCGCGGCGATTTTTGATAAGTAGGTATCAATTCGCCGCTATATCAGCCGTTAACAAGTTTATTAATGCAACATACTCAGAAAGAGTTGTGATCTCTTGCATAGCAAGTCGCGCTAACAGCAGGCATACTTTGACTAAAGTATGAAATCATAACAATTATAAATAGCTAACAAATCGGTTGGTCGGGGAATTATGAAAAAAAAGTCATTAAACGTAGCCTCATCGCTCCAATTCTTAAAAAATGTTTCTATTGTTCATCGAGTAAATTTTGGGTTCGGCTTTTTAGTGCTGATGATGGTATTAACCAACATTTTATCGCTACAAACGGGCAATAAATTTAATCAACAACTGGACTTAGTAACAGAAGAAGCAACTCCTCTGGTACTGCAGAGCAGTGAATTTGCAGTTGACTTATTAACCGCAGACAAACACTTTAAAGATGCGCTAACCTCACAGAATGTAAGCGCTATTCAAGCCAGTGGTGAAGCTTTTGCACAAAGTGAGTTGGTATTCGTTTCTTCACTAGGCACTTTACGTTCAATGGCTGAAGGCAATACTGAACTAGAATCGCATCTTGATACCTTGAACAACTTAGATCAAAACTATTTTCGAGTCGCCACTCAAGTAATGCAAGACTACCTTGCTTATTTAGAGGCCGAACAAAACGTAAAACGCAGTACCAACCAATTATCGGTAATGCTTCCACAGTTGAAGAAGAACCTCTCTGATAAGGTGGTGGCCTTAAACGATGATTATATCCGGTGGGCCGCAGAAAGCTTTTTAAACGCTATGGCGGTCATCGAGCTTAATACCCTAGAAGGCCTCAACACCACCGAATCGGCGAAAGTTGAAGTTATCTATAACCGCAACAAAAAATTGATTAAGAACTTCTTAAACGCCACATCCGATTTAGAAGAAGAAATTCCTGAGTTACGCAACGATATGGGTCATCAAATAGACCAATTTATTAAAGACTCAACAGAAGACGATGGAGTGTTAGCCAAGCACGTAGCCTTGACTAAACAACGAGAAGACATTGCCCAACATGTAGATGACACCGCCTTAGAAATCACCAATGCCATTAGCATCCTCGCGAGTATTAACGAAATTGCTAATCAACAAGTAGATAAGGCTTCATCTAATGCCAGCGCCATGCTTGACTCAAGTCGCATTCAGCTTATAACCGCCATGGTAGTGGTTATTGTTTTAGCCCTGTTAGTGGCATGGAACGTAGCCGGCGCCATCAAGCAACCGCTCAATCTGTTATTGAAAACCCTAAAGGCCGCCGCAGCCGGCAATATGACCGAAACCGTAGCCTACTCTAGCAATAACGAGTTTGGTCAACTAGCGGACTCCGCCAACAGTATGATGTCGCAAATGCGCACCGTGCTACTAGAAATTAGCGAAGCTGCAGAAAGTTTATCAAATGTATCTAAGGGCAACTCAGTTACCTTAAATAGCGCCAAAGATGAGTTAAATAACCAGCGCCAAGAAACGGCGTCAGTTGCAGCAGCGATGACCGAAATGGAACAGTCTGTGAGAGAGGTAGCGAAGAGTGCTAACATCACCTTAGAGAAAGTGATGGAAGTAGAAGAAGCGGCTAACTCCGGGCGCAAAATCATGAGCGACAATATCACCACCACTCATCAACTTTCAGAAAAACTGGATCACAGTAGTTCAGTGATTGGTGAAGTAGACAACATGAGTAATAGTATTGGCTCAATCTTAGATGTAATTCGAGGCATTGCCGACCAGACTAACTTACTTGCATTAAACGCCGCCATTGAAGCAGCACGTGCAGGTGAGCAAGGAAGAGGCTTTGCGGTAGTGGCCGATGAAGTACGAGTATTAGCACAAAAAACCACTAACTCGACCACCGAAATTCAGTCGATGATTGAGAACTTACAAAAGAGTGCTCAGCGTGCGGTAACGGTAATGTCTGAATGTTCAACTGAGATGCAATCGAGTATTTCGCAAACCTCTGATGCTAACGGGGCAATGGAAGAAATCCAGGGCATCATCACTCAAATTTCTGATATGAGTAGCCAAATTGCAGCCGCCGCAGAGCAACAACAAGCCACCGGTGCAGAAATTTCCACCAACCTAAACCGTATCTCTGATATTAGTGACGACAACTATCAAAGTATTGAAATTGTCACCAGTACCAGTGAAGAGTTAGGTGAATTAGCCGCAGAACAAGATCTATTAGTAAAACGCTTTACGCTGTAAAACGTCTTTAAATGCTAAAGGCTCCTTGAAGGAGCCTTTTTTTTAAGCAGCACTTAAGCAATTAGCCAGTTACTGTGGGTTATTGGCTTCGCAAATAGCACCTTTCCCTACCCCTTCATAAGCTCTTACCATCAGCTTATGGCCATTTAACACCTTAGCTAAGGTTCTAGCGATATACGCAGCTAGGTTCTCTACTGTCGTCTCGCAAGGCAGTATATCGGTTTCAGTTTTCGGTAATACCAACTCAAACTTACCCTGAGGCGATTCATAAGCAAAGGCATAATGCTGTTGCCAATCTTGTGAATGATAAAAGCTGATTAGCGATGACTCGACTACATCTTCCTCACTTCCCAAGTAAATATTGCGCCACTTCATCGCCCAACTGGTGGCCAAATCAATATCGAGCTCGCCATCAACCATAATTTCTATAGCCGAGCGATGCCCATGGGCAATACGCTGACAGTTTCCATCATGCTTCTTTAAGCCATGGCTATAGTGGTAATAAGGACCATCAATCTGTTCATGACGCAAACTGATAGAGATATCTTTAATATTTTTAGGTAACTGAGCTAACACCACCTCGGTAACATACTTGCTTAAGGCCTGATTACTCACTTCTACCGCATCAATGAAGGTATAAGCTTCATCAGGGCAGCGCAAGTGGATGCTTTTACCACTAGGGCGCAAAAAATCTAACTCAGTGTAGCCATCACTGCTGCTCACTCGACATAAAGGAGAACGTTGAGGAACCAGTAATTTATGGTCAACTTTTTCATCGATTAAACGTTTGATCAATTTTTTAACCTGACCAAAATCAAGCAGCATATCCATTTCATTTAACGAGCCGCCTAACTCTATATCAACTAACCAACTCTCCCCCACTAAGCCCCGATCAGGGCATAAGTATGTCGAGTCAATAACGGTTAAATCTCTTACAAACAATCTCATTTTATTATCCAGCTAGCTTGATCACGCGCATTATAGCGTTAAGCAAACAATTTAGTCATGACTTGTGCGATCTGCAAAGCCAAAGATTCAGAATCTATGGTAAGGTTAAATAACCCAATAGTATCTTAGAATCGTCCAGTGAGCCCGATAGCCCCTGAATTACTTAGTAAGTTTAATGCGCTGCCCTGCCAAACTGAAGTACATCTGCAGATCCCTACAGCGACCAAGCCAATACGCTTACGCAGCCGCCTGATTGGAATTGAACCAGGCATGTGTATCATTATATCTCGAGGCACAGACCAACACTGGGAAATGGCCAGAGAACTTATTAGAGAAGGCCAGTCGATAGTGGTGCGTTTAGTTAACGAAGGAGATCCTAACGCCACCATTTTTGCTTATCGAGGAGCAATATCGAAACTGATGAGCAGCGTGGGCCGATGGGTAATTATAGACTTTCCACGTAACTTACAAAAAATCAGTTTAAGGCAACATAGCCGCTTACCCATTTACTTGAACTGTCGTTTAGCCAGCTTAACCCCACAAGCAGATAGCTTTTCGGCCATACTAAAAGATCTATCTTTAAATGGCAGTGGCATCGTCACTGACGAAATCCCAGCGACCTTAACTGACCAAGCTTTCAAACTAGAATTGAGTATAGAAGGGCAAAATGCGCCGACAATAAAGACTCGAATTTGTAACCAACGCCTAGAACACGGTTCCTCAAGCAGAATGCATTATGGCCTTAGCTTCGATGCGAACGAGCGAGAAAAACAACAATTTATAGAGGCCGCGTTATTAGAAATAATACAACGCGAAAATAAACTTCCCAGTTAACCCCGCCCACTAGTTATTATCGCCAGTGAAGCAGGCACAAAAAAAGCGACCCGAAGGTCGCTTTTAAATTAATGGTCAAAACTTCTAGTCTTTGTTGTACTTGGCAGTACGAGGGAACGCAATGCCATTGCTATCAAACAAGTAACAAGCTTTAGTTGGTAGACCAACTCGTAGCTCATCACCATTATTACTTGGGAATTCACTACGTGCTTTAAAGGTGAAATCAAAGCCTTTAACGTCCATATAAACGTAAGACTCAGCACCTAAGTGTTCTGCAACCACGACAGTACCTGTGATGAAGTTGTCAGCATGAGCATGGCCTTCTTCTACCAAGTGCTCTGGTCGACAACCCAATTCAACACTATCACCAACGCTAGCGCGACTTGTGTCGACTGCTGCTGTGATAACGTCGCCAGTTACCAATTTGATTTTGCTCTCTGTATCACTAACTTCTACCAATTCGCCTTCAATGAAGTTCATCTTTGGAGAACCAATAAAACCAGCAACAAACTTATTAGCTGGGTTATGGTATAGCTCTAAAGGTGAGCCAAATTGTTCAAGGTTAGTCGCCGCATTTGGGTCTAATGGGCTAAGAACCACAATTTTATCAGCCAAGGTCATCGCTTCCACTTGGTCATGGGTAACGTAGATGATAGTTGATTGAAGTTCTTTGTGGAGCTTTGCAATCTCGATGCGCATTTTCACACGAAGTGCGGCATCAAGATTAGAAAGTGGTTCGTCAAACAAGAACACACCGGGTTGTTGTACAATACAACGACCGATGGCCACACGCTGACGCTGACCACCACTTAATTCTTTTGGTTTACGGTCAAGTAATGGGTCTAAGCCTAAAATGTCAGAGGCATTACTTACACGCTTTTCAATAATGTCTTTATCAACCTTCTTCAATTTAAGGCCGAAAGACATATTTTCACGCAAATCCATATGTGGATATAAAGCGTAAGATTGGAAAACCATACCTACGTTACGCTGTACCGGTGGTACATCGTTCATGTAGTTTCCACCAATGCTTAATTCACCACTGGTGATATCTTCCAAGCCCGCAATCATACGCAAAAGTGTAGACTTACCGCAGCCTGATGGACCAACGAATACAACAAATTCACCATCTTGAATATCTAAATTAATTTCACGCAAAGTATCTTGGTGAATTGCCGGATCGTAGTTTTTACGTACATTTTTTAAAATTACATCAGCCATTATCAGCTCCAAACTAAATAAAGCCATTTGCTTTATTTATAATCAATCTTGTTTTGCGTAGCCGCTAATGCAGCTACGCCCAAATAATTTAACCTTTAACACCACCGGCAGTTAATCCACCCACCAACCAACGTTGGGCGAGTAGGAATACCACGGTAATTGGGAATCCTGACAATACCGCTGCGGCGGCGAAGTCACCCCACAAGTAGTTTTGCGGATACAAGTATTGTTGTGCACCTACGGCAAGCGTGAGTTTATCTACGTCTTGCATCAATACCGAAGCCATCGGTACCTCTGTGATTACCTGAATAAATGCAAGAATAAATACCACTGCCAAAATAGGAACAGAAAGCGGTAACAATACCAATCTAAACGCCTGCCACGGTGTTGCACCGTCAATTGCTGCAGACTCTTCTAAGGCAGGGTCGATCGTTTCGAAGTAACCTTTAATGGTCCACACGTGTAGTGCGATACCGCCTAGGTAAGCGAAAATCAAACCGCCGTGAGTGTTTAGACCCAACCAAGGGATATATTCACCGATTTTGTTGAACAAGGCATAAATAGCTACCAAGGCCAAGACCGATGGGAACATTTGGAAAATCAACATCCCGTTAAGAATGGTTGCTTTACCTTTAAAGCGCATACGAGCAAAAGCATAAGCACTGGTGGTAGACAACACTACGATAAGAATTGCTGAAATACCGGCAATCTTAATCGAGTTCCACAGCCACACCAATACTGGGAATGGTGGTGGCGTTGTAGAACCATCGGGATTAACTACCGTAATACCTAAGGCAAGACGCCAGTGGTCTAAGGTAGGATTAGATGGAATCAATTCACCAACCGCAAAGTTACCTGTACGGAAGGAAATGGTGATGACCATTAATAATGGAAAAATAATCAAACATAAAAATAAACATAGCGCTACGTGAGTAGCTAATTTTCTATATTTCAATGATTTAGGTTGAACCATTGCCATAATAGCTGCTCCTTATGCTGCTCTGTTTTCAGATTTAGTTAATTTCAAGTTAATCAATGCTAATGCACCCACAACAATAAAGATCAGAGTTGCAATGGCACTGGCTAAACCGTAGTCCTGACCACCATCACCTTGGAAGGCAATACGGTAGGTATAACTTACTAGTAAGTCAGTAGTACCCGCTGGTGTAGATGCACCAATAATGTCAGGACCACCATTTGTTAATAACTGAATCAACACAAAGTTGTTAAAGTTGAACGCAAATGAAGCAACCAACAGTGGCGTTAGCGGTTTCATTAGTAATGGAACAGTAATATTGAGGAAGTTACTAATTGGTCCAGCACCATCCATCGCTGAAGCTTCATATAAGTCTTCAGGAATAGATTTAAGCATACCTAAACATAAGATCATCATGTATGGGTAACCTAACCAGGTGTTCACAATTAAAATCATCGACTTGGCCATTAATGGGTCAGTAAACCAATCAGGTTTAATACCAAACAACGACTCTAAAATAGCGTTAATTTCACCAAAGTTTTGGTTAAATAAACCCTTAAATACAAGGATTGAAATAAACGCGGGGATAGCATAAGGAAGAATGAGCACTACGCGGTAAATCGCTCGGCCTTTAAGCTCTTCCCATTGAATAAGACAGGCCAAAACCATGCCAATAGCTAGCGTAAATGCTACAGAGCCAGCGGCAAAAATCACTGTCCAAATAAAGATTTGAATAAACGGCTCTTTAATTCCGTTATCGGTTACAACTCGATTAAAGTTTTTCCAACCCACACTAACCACGAAGCCCGGAGCCAATCGGTCACCGACAAACTCGCCTTCATCATTAATGTATTGGTAGTAGCCGGTGTCCATGTTTGGCAACATGATTTGACCAGTCTGGTTGTTACGCAGAATAGATGGGCCGTTGATAATTGCACCACTTTCTTTAAGTACAACACCATCCTCTAAGCGTGTGTAAAGAGGCTTCATCGCTGAGAATTTACGCAGACCATTCATCACCAATTCGTCACCTTTAGGGGTAACCAGTATCAAGCTATTTAAAAACTGACGATGAGCAACAATGTCTTTAATCGGCGCAATATCTGAGGCGGGAAATGCATCCACGACTTGTAAATTAACCCGTTGAGTATCTAGAGTTACTTTATTTGCGCGAATATCAGTATTAGACACCATATCAACTAAACGAGATGCGTATAGCGTATCGTCCTGAGTAAGGCCCAGTACATATTTTCCAGAAGACGCATCCTTATGCAATTGGAAGTCAAATGACCCGCCTTTTGCCATGTAAGTCTTTTGGGTATGTAGCTGCTCTACCCGCTCAAGCGACAACAAGTTTGTTCCGCTATAGTTGGTAAATGCAATACCGACGGTATAGGCCAAGGGGAAGATAATAAATACCACCATGCCTGCAATACCGGGGAAGATATATCGGTGAGCATATGTTTTATTATTAATAAATATATACACACCGGTAGAAACAACAACAAGGGTGAGCAATGCAAATGCATATTCACCACCTGCATACATCAGCACAATCGCATAGCCGTTAAGCAATACAATCGCGGTGACCAGCAGAAGTTTTAGCCAGGCAAATTTGCCCTGCATAAAACCTGGAGACGCAGAAAGACCCATTTTATGTACAACCTTTGAATTTGACCGAAATTAATAAAGAGGAGGATAGACCAATATCCTCCTCCTGACCGAAATAATATGACCGTATTATTTCGCTATGCGACGCGCTGCCGCGTCAAGAGCTTTATCTAGCGGTTGACGACCACTAGTAATGTTGGTTAGAGATGTTGCCATCGCAGACCAGAATTTACCCATAGCAGCTACGTTAGGCATAGGCTCACCATCTTGAGCGTTTGCGAAAGTTGCAGCGATGCGAGGGTCGCTTGAAAGCTGTTCCATGTAAGACTTAAGCGCTACCGCACCAAGAGGTACATCGTCGTTTACAGTTTTCAAACCTTCATCAGTAACAAGGTAGTTCTCTA
>NZ_JBNKPP010000008.1:0-26142 GCF_050295395.1 Agarivorans sp. | reverse complement strand
ATTTTTAGAGTAAACAAACCCCGTTTTCGGGGTTTGTTTGTAGGTAGAACATGTCACATTTAAATTATAATCACCTGTATTACTTTTGGATGACGTATAAGCGTGGCTCGGTTACAGCCGCCGCCGAGGCGCTGTTTCTTACTCCACAAACGGTCACCGGACAAATTAAGTTGTTAGAACAGCGTTTTTCCGGCGAATTGT
Source organism: Agarivorans sp. (assembly GCF_050295395.1). Classification (NCBI taxonomy): domain Bacteria; kingdom Pseudomonadati; phylum Pseudomonadota; class Gammaproteobacteria; order Alteromonadales; family Alteromonadaceae; genus Agarivorans; species Agarivorans sp. The sequence goes on along the minus strand of NZ_JBNKPP010000008.1, from coordinate 25,941 downwards.
TTATTCGGCGCGGGCCTAAAATTACGCCTACCGAGCTTGGCCATCTGGTTTACCGCTATGCGGATCGCATGTTTAGTTTAAGTTACGAGATGCTGGATATTGTCAATTACTCCCAGCAGGAGAAGTTATTGTTTGAAGTCGGCGTAGCCGACGCGTTGTCTAAGCGTCTTGCTAGTCGTATTTTACTCTCTGCCGTGCCACCCGATGGCAATATTCGTTTGCGTTGCGTGGAGTCGACCCATGACTTATTGTTGTCGCAGTTGGCCGAGCACAAGTTGGATATGATTCTGTCTGATTGTGGTTTAGATCATGCGCAGCAAAATGGTGTATTAAGTAAAAAGCTGGGGGAGAGCAGTATCGCTTTTTTTGCTAACGAACCGCTACCGACTCTAGATTTCCCCGCCTGCTTAGAACAGCGCAGTTTATTATTACCTTCTCGTACCAGTGCTTTAGGTAGAAAACTATCTACGTGGTTTGATGGCTTGGGTTTGAATGTATCGGTATTGGGGGAATTTGATGACGCCGCTTTAATGAAAGCCTTTGGTGCGTATACCGATGGCATTTTTGTGGCACCGGCAATTTACACCGAAGAAATTTTAGCTAATCCTAATACGCGTTTAATTGGCATAGCTAAAGAATTGACCGAGGAATATCACTTATTATTTGCCGAGCGGATGATTCAGCACCCCTCGGTTCAACAGTTGTGTAATAGCGACTTTTCGAGTTTGTTCTCTGGCCAGCGTTAATTGCGGGATGAAGCGAAAGTATTCGGTTTAGCTATACCAAGTTATTGGTTTAACTTTGTGTTATTTAAATGCAATTTCAACGAATTTTACTGAAATTTATAATATTTTTCATTGTGAGCCTGCTCTAGGTTTTTACTTTTCGCCTGATACTTTTTTGAAGTTAAGCATATTTATCAAAAAAATAGCTTAAATATTCATCATTCAACTCTTAATCTCCATTCAAAACATATCAATAGCAATTTGACTTAGGCTGTATTCAGCGGCAGCTAGTGAGTCAACTCTAATAAATGGCTAGCAAAGACTAGCCAAAATGAACGTTCTGTTAGCTCTGCGTTTTGGCATTTGGCCTCGGTAATAGAGCTGTTGTTCAGAAACGCTTAAGCCCACTCATCTCAATGGGCTTAATTGGCGATGCGAAAGGCATCTAAGCGCAGAAACGAACGGTAGTTGGGCAATATAAATTCGGTTAACACTAAACTTTCCCATGTTTGGCTTCTGCATTTTTAACGGCGAGTAATACGTATGAGTGGCTTGAGAGCGACGAGTGCGGGAAAGGAAGCAAATCATGAAAAAGGTGTTTGCCATAAGTATGGTGGCAGCCTCGATCTCTGCGCAGGCAGAAATTGCGGCAACCCATATTTATCACAACCATATGCCAAACTTTTGGCCTTATTACGACGTAAGTGAATACGATAATCTGGCGGTAGGTGAAGCCATTCGTTACACCTACGACGGTCAAGTTATTAATCTCAAAAACAACCCTCCAGCTAATTACACATTTTTTATTCCTGGCAGCGGCGCACCTATGCCGCATGATGATTTAGTCTCTTACTATCAACATCATGCTAAAACAGGTGCGTACCTTAGCTGGCCGATGGACACGGCTTTAGGCAATAACGGTAATCACCCGCAGAGTCAAACGCATGTGACGATGTCGGCATCGGTGATCAATAACGTACAAAGCTTTGCCGAGCTAGGAAACCTAAGTGGTTATAATTTAGGTTGGGGCGACTATTGGCGTAATACCCAAGCTGCCACTAAAACCACTAATGGTTACAAGGCTTTAGACACTATTCACTTCTCTGGTCACCACTCAATGGGGCCTTTAGTGGGTAATGATTATTTCTTAAAAGATTTGATCTACCAAAATGTGACCTTGGCGCAAGACTATTTTTTAGGCGACTCTTTTACCTCGTCTAAAGGTTTCTTCCCCACCGAGTTAGGTTTCTCTGAGCGGATTATTCCGGCATTAACTAAGTTGGGTATTGAATGGTCTGTATTGGGTAATGTGCACTATTCACGTACCTTACGTGACTATCCTTATCTCAATGATCCGGGTAAAGATACCTTAGTGTCGCCACCAAACCGAGCTGACTTACAAAATGTCAGTGATATTGGTGCATGGACTGAGCTGCACATGTTTAATGAGCAGCAGACTACCTACAATAAATTTCCTTTCGCTTCTATTCCTCACTGGGTGCAATATGTTGACCCTGAAACTGGTGAAGAGCATCGGGTAGCGGGGATCCCTGTTGAGCAAGCGAGTTCTTGGGAAGAAGGTTATCAAGGTTCGATTACTGCCGATGTATTAAAGAGTTTTGAAGGCGATGCCGCATCAATTGGTCGTACTCAATATTTCACCATTGCTCATGATGGCGATAACTCATCAGGCCGAGCGGGTGATGGCGGTACTTGGGCGAACTCTGGCAATGTTACCTATGCTGACAGCGCTGTACGAGGCATGGGGGTTGACGAATACCTGCAAGCCTACCCGATCCCTGCCGATGATGTAGTACACGTTCAAGATGGTTCTTGGATTGATACTCGTGACTCTTCAGCCGATCCAACGTGGTATCACTGGCACATTCCAATGGGTGTGTGGGCAGGACAAATGGCTGATTTCAATACCGTTCACGGTACTGATTTCGAGGCAACTCGCCAGCACATGGTATCACTGGAACTGGGTTACCATTATTTAGAGCGTAACTTCGCCTTGTTACAAGCGGCCGAAAACTACGCCAAAACCGCTGAGCAAATTTGGTTAGATAATAATCCAAATTATTGGAGCCCAACTACGGCCTTAGATAATGAAGTCACCTACCCAGGTAACCAGTTAAACCCATGGATGATGTCTTACCCTGTGAAGGGTGATGCAGCGAATAACTACGCCGGAGGCGCTAACCCTGCTGAGCTAGGCTGGTACTTCTTAATTGCATCGATCGATTCAGGTTTTGGTTACTACGATGAAAACGTAGATGATGGGGTTAAACCTACCGTTTCGTTTAATCAGTCTTTGCACTTCACTCAACCTTACGTGGAAGCTAATTTAAGTCAAGACCAAACCGGCCCATCCATTTGGTGGCCACAACGTTACCCTTATAACCCAGGTAGTGCTAACTCAAGCAAGGCCGAAGGTTGGGCAACCGTCTATGCCGATACTAAATTTGCTATCTATACCTATGGTTACGATGTAAGTGGTATTCAAGACATTAAAGTGAAGGTGCGTGTTCACACCGATAAGTGGGCTACTGCTACGGATAAAACCTTCAAGCTGTATGATCCTAGCGCCCATGCCAGTGATCCCAACGTTGATCCATCACGGGTGGGTGAATGGCAAACCTTTAGCATGACCGAGCGAGACCTTAGTGGTGACATTAATGGTGTAGATTGGCAGCCTAGCGGTAAGGAAATGTTTGAAGTGGTGCCTGCTGAAAAGATTGGCAATATGTACTTTAGCTACATCGACCAGTATCAAGAGCAGTTGTTGGACTACTACATTGAAGCTACCGATAGTAAAGGCAACGTAACCCGTTCTGAAATCCAGCAGGTTTATGTGGGTGCTGGTCAGTTTAGTGCTGTAGGCAATCAAATTGTTGAAGACGTAAATGGTGAGATTGCTGGTGAAGCGATGTTCTTCACTGACAATGTAGTAGTAGGTGACAAACGTCCAGTTGCCGTGATTGATGCCACAGGCGGTGAAGTAGAGGCAGGCACCGTGGTAACACTAAGCGCTGCTGGTTCAACTGATGAAGAAGGTCCTATTGCTAGTTACTTATGGAGCACTGGCGAAACCACACCTTCTATTAGTGTGACTCTTGATGAGCGCACGGCTATTTCGGTCACTGTGACCGACAGTGTTGGCCAAACAGCTTCTGCTAGTGTGACTTATCGCATTGCTGGTCAGTCTTTAACTAGCACGGTGTACTATCAAGATACTAACGGCTGGGGACAAGTTTGTTTGCATTACACTGTGGATGGTGCAGTAACTTGGACTAGCGCGCCTGGTGAAGAGATGCAAAGCTTGGGAGATAACTGGTACAGCTTGACAGTTGATTTGGTAGACGAGACTCAGTTGGAGTTTGTTACTAACAACTGTAGTGGTGCTTGGGACAACAATGGCGGACAAAACTATCAAGTCAGTGATGGTGTTTGGAGTGTTGCCGCCGGTGCCATTGCCGCAGGGATCCCCGATGGCCTAGATGGTAACGCTGCTCCTGTTGCGGTGATTAGCCCTGCTAGTCAAACTGTGACTAAAGGCACTGTTGTTACTCTTAGCGCAGCAGGCTCAAGTGATAGCGACGGATCTATTGCCAGTTACGCTTGGAGCACAGGCGAAAGCAGTGAAGCGATTACTGTAACGGTAAATGAAACACAAACCATTAGCCTGACGGTGACTGACGAACTAGGTAAAACAGCGAGTACCTCTGTTACCTTAACGGTAGCGCCTAATGTGGCCCCTGTGGCGGTGATTTCTCCAGATAGCCAAACCGTAGCAGCGGGTAGCACGGTTACCTTGAGTGCGGCTAATTCTAGCGACCAAGATGGTTCAATCACTTCTTACCTATGGAGTACCGGAGAGACAACATCAAGTATCGATGTGCTAGTGAATGAAACTCAAACGATTACTCTAACAGTAACAGACAACGAAGGTGCCAGCAGCAGTGCTGAAGTGGTGCTTAGTGTAGCGGGTAGTAATAAAGCTAAAAACTTCGAGCAACTATACTTCCGTGGTACGGCTAAAGCTTGGCAGACTAGTGTAATGCAGTTAGTGGCCGATAATACTTGGCAGTTGCAAGTAGAGTTTGACGGGCAACAAGACCAACGCTTCAAGTTTGACCTTAACGGTGATTGGAGTATTAACTACGGCGACAACGGTGCAGATGGCAGCTTGGAACAAACTGGCGCAGATATCTTTACCAGCGTAGTAGGTACTTACTTAATCGAAGTGAACGACCAAACCATGAGCTATAGCATTAGCGAGCTTTATGCCAATAATGCGCCGGTTGCGATCATTGGGGCTTCGGCCATACAAATCGATATTGGCCAAAGCATTACCTATAGTGCAGCGGGCTCTAGCGATAGTGATGGGGTGATAGCAGCTTACTTATGGGGCAATGGTGCAACCACAGAAACCACCACTGTAACCTACGACACAGCGGGCTCCTACGGCATGGCGCTTACCGTGACTGATGATGGTGGTAAAACTGCTCAAGCCTCGGTAGTGGTTGACGTGATTGACCCTAATGCTAACTACACAGGTAACTTCGAGCAGCTTTACTTCCGTGGTACCGCCAATGGTTGGCAAACTACGGCAATGAGTTTGGTGGCGAACAATACCTGGCAGGTGAGTGTCAGCTTTGATGGTCAGCAAGATCAACGCTTTAAGTTTGATGTGAACGGTGATTGGTCTTACAACTTTGGTGATAACAACAGCGACGGTGTAGTGGAGCAAACAGGCTCAGATATTTACACCGATGTGGTTGGTGATTACATCATCGAGTTAAATGACGCTACCATGCAATATCAAATTATCGCCCAGTAAGCGATATTTAACGACAAAAGCCGCTTTTTAGCGGCTTTTTTTGTTTAAAGCTTTCTCATCATTCTGCCGCTATCTAGCGAGTCGAGATTAATTCACGTATAGTCTGCGATGAAGACCCGAGTGAGTAGAAAGATGAACATAGAAGACATGCAGAAGAATGCCAAACCGGCATTAAAGCTATTAAAAGCCCTTGCCAACGAAAGCCGTTTAATGATTTTGTGTCATTTGGTAGAGGGTGAATTAACGGTAGGAGAGTTGAATCAACGGGTTCAGTTGAGTCAATCTGCATTGTCACAACATTTGGCTTGGCTGCGTAAAGACCAATTGGTGGCTACTCGCAAAGAGTCTCAGACTATCTACTACTCTTTAGCCAGTGAAGAGGCTAAGGCCGTGTTGGGACAATTACATAAGTTATATTGTGCTTAATTGTTGAATTACAAATATAAAAAAACCGGCTTAAGCCGTTTTTTTTTCAAGCTCTTAATTTTTAGATTAAAGAGCGTTGATTTTAGCAACAAGACGGCTCTTATGACGAGCGGCTTTGTTTTTGCTGATCAAACCTTTAGACGCGTAACGGTCTAGTACAGGTTGAGCGGCTTGGTATGCAACTTGTGCTGCTTCTTTATCGCCGGCTTCGATAGCTGCAATAACTTTTTTCAAATTAGTGCGCATCATAGAGCGACGGCTAGCGTTATGTTGACGACGCTTTTCAGCTTGGATAGCGCGTTTTTTAGCTGACTTAATATTAGCCAAGTGTAACTCCTGAACTTTGTCTTGGAATTATGAATTTAAAGGCCGTGGAATATGCCCGTTTTTCATGTTTATGTCAAACAATTTTTAACCAACTATAAAATCCAAGCAAGTAAAACTGAAGTAATTGCTCTGCCCGTAGCATCGATCTTTATAGGCGGGTAAACTGTGGCGCAATTCTACCAGCATTTTTTATGTTAGGGCAGAGGAAATTATATTAATTAGCTACAGGAATCGGCATTGAGTAGAACTTTGTTAAAATCAGGCGCCATTGTAAGTGCAATGACGCTGATTTCCCGCGTATTGGGCTTAGCCAGAGATGTGGTGATAGCCAATTTAATGGGCGCAGGGGTGGCGGCAGACGTATTTTTCTTTGCCAATAAAATTCCTAATTTTTTGCGTCGTTTGTTTGCCGAGGGCGCGTTTGCCCAGGCCTTTGTTCCGGTTCTCACTGAATACAAGCAGACCAGTACCGAAGATGAGGTCAGACAGCTGGTAGCCAAAGTTAGCGGCACCTTGGGCGCGGCGGTAAGCGTGGTGACTTTATTGGGGATAGTAGGTTCTCCTTTAGTTGCCGCGTTATTTGGTACCGGATGGTTTATTTCATGGCTGAATGACGGCCCCGATGCCGCTAAATTCGAGTTATCGGCCTTTTTGTTGAAAATCACCTTCCCTTATCTGTGGTTTGTTACCTTTACCGGCTTATCCGGCGCCATTCTGAATGCCTTTGGCCGTTTTGCTGTGGCCGCGTTTACTCCGGTGTTACTCAACGTGGTGATTATTGGTTTTGCGCTGTGGGTATCACCGCAGTTGGCTCAGCCAGAAGTGGGCTTGGCCATGGGAGTATTTTTTGGTGGCTTGTTACAATTTCTGTTTCAGTTGCCTTTCTTGTTTAGATTGAAGCTGCTGTGTAAACCCAGTTGGGGTTGGCGCCATCCGGGCGTAGTAAAAATTCGCACCTTAATGATTCCTGCTTTATTTGGGGTATCGGTCAGTCAAATTAACCTATTGCTTGATACTTTAATTGCCAGTTTTCTGGTGACCGGCTCAATCTCGTGGTTGTACTACTCAGACCGTTTGTTGGAGTTTCCTTTAGGTTTGTTTGGTATCGCCATCGCAACGGTGATTTTGCCCAGTTTGTCGCAGCGCCATGTTGATAAAAGCCCCCAGCAGTTTCAACAAACCATGGATTGGGCGGTGCGCATGGTGTGTTTCTTGGGGATCCCCGCGGCAGTAGGACTAGCAATGTTAGGCCAACCCATTTTGCAGGTCTTGTTTATGCGTGGTGCCTTTGACCAACAAGATGTACTCAATGCCTCCTATAGTTTGATGGCTTATAGCGGAGGTTTGCTGTTCTTCATGTTGGTGAAGGTCTTGGCGCCCGGCTATTACTCGCGTCAAGATACTAAAACGCCAGTAAAGATTGGCATTATCGCCATGTTAAGCAATATGGGCTTCAATTTTATTTTTGCCATTCCTTATGGTTATGTAGGTTTGGCGATAGCTACGGCCCTTTCGGCCCTGTTAAATGCGAGTTTGTTATATCGAGGTCTATATCGCCAAGGAGTATATCGGTTAAGTTCAGCGACCTTACTTTGTATTGCTAAAATTGTTGTGGCTTCGCTATTGATGGGTGGGGTTATAGGCTACTTATCACCCTCTGCTAATGAGTGGTTTGATTTAACTTGGTCGCAGAGTGTGCTGCAACTGATTATCTGTATCTTCGCGGCGTTTTTTGGTTACTTGATTTTATTATTCGGATTAGGGATCCGTTTAGCGCATTTGAAAAGCAGTTTCGGGGCTGTAACTGGGGACTAAACAAGCTATAATCCGCGAGTTTTTGACGAAATAGGCGCCGGAATGGAGTTAATTCGCGGTATACGCAACATTAAAGCACGCCATTATGGGTGTGCTTTAAGTATTGGTAATTTTGATGGTGTGCATTTAGGCCATCAGCAGGTGATTAAGTGTTTGGTGGAACAAGCTCGCCAGCGCGGACTGCCGGCTGTGGTAATGATATTTGAGCCGCAACCACTAGAGGTGTTCGCCAAACATCAAGCTCCAGCTCGAATTAGCCGTTTTCGCGATAAATACCAACAGCTAAAAGCGCTAGGGGTTGATCGCTTATTGGTGGTGCGTTTTAGTCATGCGTTTGCCCAGCAAAGTGCCGACTATTTTATTCGTCATTTATTGGTGGAGTTGTTGGGTGTTAAATACCTTGCCGTGGGCGATGATTTTCATTTTGGCAAGGGGCGTGAGGGCAATTTTGCTCTGCTGCAAGCGGCCAAAGCCGAGTTTGGTTTTGAGCTTACCGCTACCGATTCATTTTGTATGAATCAGCAACGCGTCAGTAGCACCCTGTTACGCCAATATTTAGCTGAATCAGATTTTAATTCGGTGGCGCAGTTACTGGGGCGCCGGTTTAGCTTTAATGGCAAAGTAATTCACGGCCAAAAGTTGGGGCGTCAGTTAGGTTTTGCTACGGCCAATTTAAAAGTGGCGCGTCATGTGTGTCCAATACATGGTGTGTTTGCCATTAAGGCCTACATAGAACATCAGCCAGAGCATCGCTTTTCAGGGATTGCTAACATTGGCTGGCGGCCTACCGCCGCAGGAAAAGATTTATTGGTAGAGGCTCACTTATTTGAGTTTGATGCCGCACTGTATGGACAGCGCTTAGTGGTTGAACCGCAGTTAAAGATACGAGATGAACAAAAATTTGATTCGCTTGAGGCCTTAAAAACCCAAGTGGATCTCGATATTAAGCGAGCAAAAGCCTACTATGGCCTTGCTGAGTAATAGACTGGAAACGTAATTCGATGAGCGACTATAAAGATACTCTTAACCTACCTGAAACTGAATTTCCGATGCGAGGCAATTTAGCGAACCGCGAACCTGCCATGCTGAAACGCTGGAACGAAAAAGATCTGTATGGCCAAATTAGAAAGGCCAAAAAAGGTAAGAAAAGCTTTATTTTGCATGATGGTCCTCCTTACGCTAACGGTAATATTCACCTTGGCCATGCGGTAAACAAGGTGCTAAAAGACATCATCATTAAATCGAAAACTCTATCTGATTTCGATTCTCCTTATGTGCCAGGCTGGGACTGTCATGGTCTGCCCATCGAATTACAAGTTGAGAAAAAAGTCGGTAAGCCGGGTAAAAAGGTCTCTGCTGCTGAGTTCCGCCAAAAATGCCGTGACTATGCCGCTAAACAAATTGATGGTCAGCGTAGTGACTTTATTCGCATGGGGATTTTAGGTGATTGGCAAAATCCTTACCTCACCATGAATTTCGATACCGAAGCCAACATCATTCGCGCTTTGGCTAAAATCATCGACAACGGCCACCTACTACAAGGCTCAAAGCCAGTTCACTGGTGTACTGATTGTGGTAGTGCGCTAGCTGAAGCTGAAGTGGAATATGAAGACAAAACCTCTCCAGCGATTGATGTACGTTTTACAGCCGTTGACGAAGACGAAGTATTAGCCAAGTTTGCCCATCCAGATGGTGTGAGTGGTGAAGGCCCAATTTCTGCGGTTATTTGGACTACTACGCCTTGGACGCTACCGGCAAACCGTGCGGTGGCTATAAACGCTCATCTTGAATATGTGTTGGTACAAATTGAAACCGAAGCGGGTAAAGAACGTTTAATTTTAGCCCGTGAGCTGATGGAGCAGTGTGTTGAGCGCTTTGGCGCTAAGCACTACCATGCTTTGGGTTACTGTCAGGGCCAAGATTTAGAGCTAGTGCAACTGAAACACCCCTTCTATGACTTTACCGTTCCGGTGATTCTGGGTGACCATGTTACCACCGATTCGGGTACTGGTTGTGTGCATACTGCACCAGGCCATGGTCAGGAAGACTTCGCGGTAGGCCAAAAATATCACTTAGAAGTAGCAAACCCAGTGGGTGATAACGGTGTGTACTTGGCTGATACCGAGTTTTTTGCTGGTCAGCATGTATTTAAAGCCAATGATAGTGTGGTAGAAAAACTTAAAGAAACGGGCGCTTTATTACACCATCACGCTTATCGTCATAGCTACCCACACTGCTGGCGTCATAAAACCCCTATTATTTTCCGTGCTACGCCGCAGTGGTTTGTGAGCATGGACCAAAATGGTTTGCGTAAGCAAGCGATGCAAGAGATTGAAAAAACGCAGTGGATCCCTGATTGGGGCCAAAGCCGTATCGAAAGCATGGTAGAAAATCGTCCTGACTGGTGTATCTCGCGTCAGCGCACTTGGGGCGTGCCGATTGCCTTGTTTGTTCATCGCGAAACCAATCAATTACACCCTCGTGCAGTTGAGTTAATGGAAGAAGTCGCTAAACGTGTTGAGCAAACCGGTATTCAGGCTTGGTGGGATTTAGACGCAAAAGAGCTACTGGGTGAGGAAGCAGAGCAATACCGTAAAGTTGAAGATACTCTAGACGTATGGTTCGACTCAGGTTCAACTCACTCTAGTGTAGTAGCCGCACGTAAAGAATTTAATGGTCATTCAGCTGACATGTATCTTGAAGGCTCTGACCAACACCGTGGTTGGTTCCAATCGTCTTTGATGATTTCAACCGCTATCAGTGGCAAGGCTCCTTACCGCCAAGTATTAACCCATGGTTTTACCGTGGATGCCAATGGTCATAAGTTCTCTAAATCTTTAGGTAACGGCATTGCGCCACAAGATATTTGGAACAAGCTTGGTTCTGACATCCTACGTTTATGGATAGCTTCAACTAACTACTCGGCAGAAATGACCGTATCGGACGAAGTGTTTAAACGTAGTGCCGATGCTTATCGTCGTATTCGTAATACTTCCCGCTTCTTATTGGCTAACTTGGCCGGATTTGAGCCAGAGCAGCATCTTGTTGCAGCGCAAGATATGGTTGAACTTGACCGCTGGGTCGTTGGCCGCGCCGCTGCTGTACAACAAGAGATTGTTGATGCTTACGAGCAGTATCAATTCCACGTGGTGTATCAAAAGCTTATGCATTTCTGTTCAATCGAATTGGGTAGCTTCTATTTAGATATCATCAAAGATCGTCAATACACGGCTAAGGCCGATGGTATTGCTCGTCGTTCATGTCAAACTGCGTTGTACCATATCGCTGAGGCTTTAACTCGCTGGATTGCGCCTATTTTAAGCTTTACCGCCGATGAAATTTGGCAAGCTTTACCGGGGCCACGTAGCGAGTTTGTGTTTACCGAAACTTGGTACGAAGGCTTAAACGCCCTAGCGCAAGATAGCGGGATTAACGATGAGTTCTGGGCTCAGCTGATCACTATTCGTGATGAAGTGAATAAGAACTTAGAGCAAGCGCGTCGTGACAAGAAAATTGGTGGAACCTTGGAAGCCAAGGTGACTTTGTTTGTTGATGCTGAGCTAGATAAATTACTAGCGCAACTGGGCGATGAACTACGTTTTGTATTATTAACTTCTGGTGTAACACTTAAGCCTTTAGCTGAAGCTGGTAATCAGGTTGCCGAGACTGAACTAAGCAATCTTAAAGTATTGGTTGAAGTCGCAGAGGCTGAAAAATGTGAGCGCTGCTGGCACCATCGGGAAGATGTGGGCAGCAACCCTGAACATCCTGGTCTTTGCGGACGTTGCGTAACTAACGTAGCGGGTGAAGGTGAGCAACGTCGTTATGCATAATCAGCTTACCGCAAGTAAAGCCAATAGCAGTGGTCTGCGTTGGCTTTGGTTAAGTGTTCTAGTGTTTGCGCTGGATCAGCTGACTAAGTTAGCCATCGCTAAGACCTTTGACCTTTATGAGTCAGTGGCAATAACGCCGTTTTTTAATTTGGTCTCAGTACGCAATTATGGTGCCGCATTTAGCTTTTTAAGTGATGCTGGAGGCTGGCAGCGCTGGTTCTTCACTGCCATCGCGGTGGTGGTGAGTGCCTTGTTACTGTGGTGGATGAAGAAAACGCCAGCCGAACAAAAGCTACCGGCGATTGCTTATGCTTTAGTCTTGGGTGGCGCTATTGGCAATGTGTTTGATCGCATCGTGTTTGGTTACGTGATTGATTTCTTAGATTTTTATGTGGGAAGTTATCATTGGCCTTCATTCAATATTGCTGACTCGGCGATTTGTATTGGTGCGGTGTTGCTAGTACTAGATAGTTTTCTTTCTCCCAAAGCAAAGGATGCTAAATGATTCAGCAAGGAAGTAAGGTAGAACTGCATTTCGTGTTAAAACTGAGTGATGGTTCTATTGCAGAAAGCACTTATAACTACCCTAAGCCGGCACAATTAGTGATAGGCGATGGCAGTTTAAGTGAGGGTTTTGAACAGTGCTTGTTAGGTTTAAAGCCCGGCGATAAAAGCCAGTTTGAACTCTCTGCCGACCAAGCCTTTGGTCAAAGTAATCCTGATAATATTCAGCATTTTGAGCGTAGTAAGTTTGGTGAAGACGCGCCCGCAGAAGAAGGTAATATTATTGCCTTTGCCCAACCTAATGGCAGCGAAATTCCCGGCATTGTTAGAGCCGTTACTGGCGATTCAGTGACAGTGGATTTTAATCATCCGCTTGCTGGCCAAAACGTCATTTTTGAAGTAGAAATTTTAGCGGTAAATTAAGGAGTAATAGTGGAGATACTATTAGCTAATCCTCGAGGTTTTTGTGCCGGTGTTGACCGCGCTATTTCTATTGTTGAGCGTGCCCTAGAAATGTTTGGCGCGCCTATTTATGTGCGTCACGAAGTGGTACATAACCGTTATGTAGTTGATGGTTTACGTAAACGTGGTGCGGAGTTTGTTGACGAACTGAGTGATGTACCTGAAGGCAGCATTTGTATTTTTAGCGCCCATGGTGTGTCGCAAGCCGTTCGTATTGAAGCCAAGCAACGTTCATTAAAAATATTTGATGCTACTTGCCCCTTGGTGACGAAAGTGCACATGGAAGTCACCCGTGCTAGCCGTAAGGGCATAGAGTGTGTGTTGATTGGTCACCAAGGCCACCCTGAAGTGAATGGCACAATGGGTCAATACGATAATCCCGAGGGTGGTATTTACCTCGTTGAGACGGTGGAAGATGTCACTAAACTCAAGGTGAAAAAGCCCGAGCAATTATTTTATTGTACCCAAACCACACTGTCTGTAGACGATACCTCGGCTATCATTGATGCGTTGCGCGAAACCTTTCCAGATATTCAAGGACCACGAAAAGACGACATTTGTTATGCCACCCAGAATCGGCAGGACGCCGTAAAAGATTTGGCTGAAAAGTCTGATGTAGTATTGGTGGTGGGATCAAAGAACTCTTCTAACTCAAACCGTCTACGCGAGAAGGCTGAGAAGTCTGGTGCTCGTGCCTATCTTATTGATGGAGTGAGTGACATCAATTGTCAGTGGTTTGAACAGCATAGTCGAGTTGGCGTTACTGCCGGTGCATCAGCTCCTGAAGTTTTGGTGCAGGAAGTGGTCACTGGCTTAAAAGCGATGGGCGGCGTTACGGTAGTGGAAAACCCTGGCCGTGAAGAAAATACCATTTTTGAAGTTCCCGCCGAATTACGTATTCGCCAACAAAATTAAACGCCTCTCTCATATAGCGTAAAAAACGCAGCAATCTGTGTTGTTTTACGCTATAACCGTAAATATTGATTATTTGTTAAGGCCTCACTATATCGATAGCGGGAAAGCATCAAGGATGGGTTGGTAGGGATGCAAACTAAGGTTAAACTTCGAGCTAGAGGCTTTACTCTGATCGAAGTGATTATCACCACTTTTATATTGGCGATAGGCTTGCTTGCCGTTGTTGCAATGCAGGCTGTTGCTAAACGTTCAAGTTTTGAAACTCAGCAGCGTACTGTGGCTATGCAGCTCGCTGAAGATATGGTTGAACGTATTCGTTTAAATAATCTTGCCTGGCAAGCGAATAATCCCGCTACGGTTATTGTAGGGGATGGCCAAACTGCTAGAACAAGACCCGCCTGTGCCCAAGATAGCGGCATGATGAGCAATTGCTCCATGGCCGATTTGGTTAATTACGATCTCTACCATTGGGAGTATGCGCTTAATGCTAACTCCGCTGAGTCTACTGGTGGTCTGGTTAAACCTAACGGCTGTGTATTGTTGAGTCCCCAAGGTCAGCTCACTGTGGTGGTTAGTTGGTTATCTAGGCAGTCATTTAATGGGATTGCTAGTGGCAATACCGTGGAAGAAAATTGCGGTGCCGAGTCAGATAAGCGTCGTAGCATGCTACTAAGTACCTGGGTGGCGTCATGATTCAGCAACGTGGTTTTACTCTAGTAGAGTGGTTGATTGCCATCGTTATAGGTTTATTTCTCACCGCGGGTATAGGTAGTTTTCTGGTGGCCTCTCAGCGCAGCACCGAATCCACTTACCATAGTGAACAGTTGATGGACAGTGGTCGTATCGCGATGCACTTGATTACTCGCGACTTACAAATGGTGGGTTTTTTTGGCGAATACACCGGCAAACCGATGGTACGAAATTCTGGTGTTATCTTGGCTGCTGGCGCAAATGGCCCAATAGCCAATGACTGTACTATTGATTGGGTGGGTAGTACTCCCGAAGGCTCTTTTCCTTCTGCTGATGGGCGCTTTAGCCCGCTGTTTGTAGGGCAGGTGAATAGTTCTAATTCTCTGAGTGGGCAATATGCCTGTGTCGCCAACCGCAGTAACCTGGTAGTGGATTCTGATGTGATAGGGATTAAACGGGTGATTGGCGCGCCGATGGCTGCTCAGGCAGATCTCGATGATAACCGTTACTATTTTGCGGCTAATACTGCTACCTCACAGATTTTCACCAAAACCGATACTTGGCCTACCGAGGCGGCTATGCCCGGTCGCCAAGTTTGGGAATACCAGCATATTGTGTATTTTCTCGACGTAAGTCCCCAATCGGGTTTACCCGTTTTACGTCAGCTGCATCTAACCAAAACTAGCGGCATGCTTTTGGCGGGAAGCGGTCCTTTGGTTGAAGGCATTGAGCGGATGCGCGTGCTGTTAGGAGTGGATACTGATACCACTCAGGACGGTGCAATTAACGATTTTGTAGCGGCTAGTGCGGTGACGCCCTTACAGTGGAGCGAAGGCCGGGTATTGGGAGCAAAAGTCTTTTTACTGGTGCGCTCATTAACTGAAGATCAAAACTATACTAATGAGACGAGTTACCAACTTGGCGATATCACCGTCGCCGCGGCTAATGACCATTATCGTCGCGCCTTATTTGAGTCAGTGGTTTCATTAAGGAATATGAGGTATTGATGCGAAATGTTTTGATGCTGCGTTCACAAAGCGGCGCCGCCTTATTTGTTGCCATGATCTTTCTGTTGATTCTGAGTTTTCTCGGCGGTGTTTTGCTGAGTAACTCTAATCAAGGCTTAAAAGTGGTGGCAGCGATGGGGGACCGTCTGGGAGCTGAGCATGAATTGGAAGGTGAGATGAATGAGTTAGTGATTGACCCTGACTTACAAGGAGCGATTGGTTCAATGGTTCCTGCTGCGTCTATGCCTGTTTCGGACTTTGTTGCTGGGGCTGATGGAACATTAAGACATTCTGTAGACGGCGTGTGCTCACGTAGCTTTAATGCTAGTAGTAACAATGCAATTACTCAGTGTCGTTATGTAAGAGCAGACGCGAATAAGAATTACGGAAAGGCAAATCGAGCATCCACTTCAATAGCTGCCGGTATAGAGCAGCCGATGCTTTAACTATAAACGGTAAATAGTAGGCTACCAGCCTGCTGAATAGACAAGGAGAGAGCAGATGAACACTCGGTTGAAATCGGGACTGCTTGCTTGGTTGTGCTCTGTGGCAGTAACTATGCCAGTTTGGGCAGATGATACAGAACTTTTCTTATTTGACTTTAATAGTTTAAGTTCTGCGGATCCTAAAGTACTGATTATTTTCGACACATCGGGGAGTATGGCTTGGAATATTACCACTCGCGAAGGTTATAACCGCGATAGCAATGGTGATGTCGAGTATCAAGACTACCCTGAGGCGATCAGTTCACAAAATAGCCTAAACAATGAGTTCATTTATTTTACGGTGAACGGTATTGATGGTTCTTACATTCCTACCGGGGCTAACGAAGACCGTCGTTTTATTTGGGATATTAATAACTGCGCCGCCTCTTATGAAGCACTATCTAAGAACGGCATCTTTACTGGCTACTTTCGCGAGCATCGCGTTCAGGGGGGCACCGGTTCTTGGGAGGATGTGCGTTTAAATAATGGCGCAAACTACACTGTACTAGATTGTCTCGACGACTATGATTTAGCTAGCGATCCCAGCACTGGCGAATTGTTAGATGAAAACGGTAACCCTCGATCCTTTACCGTTAAAATACAGGATCGCGATGGTAATTTTGTTGATAAAGAAATTAAAACTATTAACCCAGGCCAATATCGGATTAGCAATAATGCTTATCAAGCAGCACCGCAAGGACATCCAATTAATGGTGCGGCAAGAAATACCGAAGATTTCTACACCTTAGATAAGGGCGCTGCCGAGCAAACTACCAAAGCAACTTTTGATGATGGTTATTTAATCACCCTATATTCGGCCAATTATCTGCGCTGGTATCACTACGGAGATGCTACAACCACTCGCCCGCGGATCGAAATTGCTCAAGAGGCGATGGAAAATGCCCTCAACACCATTAATGGCGTTAAGTTTGGTTTAATGGTATTTAACGAGTCTAATCATGGTGGACGAGTTATTAGAGGTATTCAAGCCTCTGATGATAACCAGGATTTAATTTCTGATATTATCGATTTAACCGCTGAGGGGGGGACGCCCTTGGTGGAAACCCTAATGGAAGCTAAGCATTACTTTGCCGGCGAAGCCGTTGACTATGGGAAAAGGGGTAACAATTCTGAACAAAATGATCGCGATAGAAGTATAGAGTCAAATAATAACTATATTTCGCCCTATGAAGTGGGCTGTGATAGTTCCATTAATATTATTTATGTCACCGATGGTACCCCCTCCGTTGATGACGAAGAAAATACCAACGTAGGCAATTTGCCGATCAATACTCCGAATGTAGCAGGCTGTGATGGTGCCACCACGGTGAATGGTTGTACTTGGAAGAACCCGGTTGGTTTTGGTACTGGAAGCGAAACAAGTTATTTACCAGTACTGGCTAAATGGATGAATACTAATGATATTAATCCCGATATGGCTGGCCGCCAATATGCCAAGATTTCGACTATTGGTTTTGGTGAACAGGTAATTGAAGGCGGCTCCGCAATGTTAATCAAAACAGCGGAAAATGCCCAAGGTCGTTTTTATCCAGCTGAGGATGGGGTGGCTTTAGAAGCGGCATTTCGTCAGGCACTTATTGGTATTTATGAAGAAACTTCCTCCCTTGTTTCGCCTGCGGTGACCAGTAATAATTTCGACCGTACTCGGACCCTAGACCGAGTTTATTATGCGATGTTTAAACCCTCTCTCACACCGCGTTGGCGAGGCAATCTGAAAAAGCTTCAGTTGACCCCCGCGGGCTATATGGCCGATCAAAATGGTCAGCCTGCGATTGGCGCCGACGGTTCGATTATTGATGAAGCTAAGACCTACTGGTCGTCAATTAAAGATGGTAATAATGTCGAGCTAGGCGGGGTGTCGGAAACCCTAGCCAGTAACGATTCGCGTAACGTGTATTTCAATCAAACTAATAATGGTAGTTTTAGCCGTTTTACCAGTGCTAACTTAGAGACTCGGGCGGGTAGTACTACTTTATTGGCTAATCATTTAGGTGTACCTGAAGCCGATCTAACAGAACATATTGATTGGATCAAAGGCGCCGATGTTGACGATGATGATGGTGATAGTAGCACCGCCATTCGTAATGATTTGATGGGTGACCCTTTGCATTCGCGTCCCTTGGTCATTAACTACGGCTTACGCAGTGGTGCAGATGCAGGTAGTACTGACCCCGACGATATGGATATTCGCATTTTGGTTGGCACCAATGGCGGGGCTATGCACCTGTTTAAGGATGCGGGGGCTACGGTATCCGAAAGTTGGGCTTTCTTCCCCTATGAGTTGCTAGGACGGCAAAAGACCTTGCGTAATAACATTGCTAGTTCGCAACATGTTTATGGGGTTGATGGCACTCCTACCGTCTTCTTAAAAGATGTTGATAACGACGGTAAATATACTTCTAGCGGCGATAAGGTGCTGGTATTTACTGGCCTACGGCGCGGCGGTGATGCCTATTACGGCATGGACTTGACCAACCCTGACTTACCTAAAATGCTGTGGAAGATAGATAGCTCCAGCACTGGTATGAGTGAATTAGGGCAAAGTTGGTCACAACCTAGTGTGGGTTATGTACCAGGGCATAGTAACCCTGTGGTGATTTTTGGTGCGGGTTATGATGTGAACCAAGACTTAGCTAACCCTGCAGCTGATGATCAAGGCCGAGGAGTATTCATTGTTGATGCCTTAGATGGCAGTTTGGTTTGGAGCCTAACCAACGCCGATGACGCGCGTTTAACCCATAGTGTTCCTGCTCGCGTTGCCACCTTGGATGCTGACGGTGACGGTGCTATTGACCGACTCTATTTTGGTGATACTGGTGGTCAAGTATGGCGAGTAGATCTTTATTCTAGCAATCAAGATAAGTGGAAAATGACCGCTTTAGCCAGCATTAGTGATCAGTCGGAAGTGACCCAACGTCGTAAGTTTTTCACTGAACCAGTGATTGTGAGAACTTATTTGAAAAAACTAACTCGAGTGACCACAGGGGAAGGAGAAAACCAAGTTACCATCACCGATGCTCAGCAAATTCCTTACGATGCGGTATTAATAGGTAGTGGTGACCGGACTAAGCCGGTAAGTGATAAAGACCCGGATGGCGTGGATAATAGTTTCTATATGTTCCGAGATTACAATGTACAGCCAACGGATTTTACCGCGCTGGGCTCAAGCTCGCAGCCGGTGGCGATAGTGTCTAATGAGTTATATAACATCACTAGCGATCCTATTGGTAGTTTAAGTGATGAAACCGCCATCGAAACCCAGCTGATTGCGCTGGGTTCTGCCAAAGGTTGGGTTTATAACTTGCTTGACGACGGAGAAAAATCATTGGGAGCGGCTTTGGTATTGGGCGGCGAGTTGTACTTTACTTCTTTTATTCCTGAAACGACTAACTCAGAAACCTGTACTATTCCTACCATTGGTAAAGGGCGTACTTACGCCATAGATATGCATATTGGCCTTAATACCAGTAGCTCTCGTTACTATGATGTGGATAACAAAGTACCTGATGACTTGATTATTCACTCTGGTGAAGACGAGCAGGGAGAATCGGTAGTCCGAGTCTTTGGAGGTGACCCCGGAGAAGACCTCGATTACGACGACCAAGATGAAACCCAAGAGCACACTTGTGAAGAAGCTGGCGCGTGTTCTCAGGGTTCTCGAGAGGCCAATATGAATATGAGCCCTAAACAAATTTACTTTTATTTTAATGAGGATTAAATGAGCCGTTTAGTACGTGGCGTAACGCTGATTGAATTAATGATTGCGGTGGCGATTGTGGCAATTTTAGCTGCGGTCGCTTACCCGGCTTATACCTCGTTTGTGGCTGAGTCGCGCCGCTCAGAGGCGAAGAAAGAGCTGGCTAGCTTGGCGGTATTACAAGAGCAGTTTTATGTGGATAATTCAGTCTATGCCTCTGATTTAGTGAGTTTAGGTTTAGCAGCCTCAGGAGCCACCAGTTACAATACCGAGAATGCGTATTATAAGATTACTTTAAGCACCTCTTCGGCAAATAGTACCTATACGGCTCAGGCGACCGCTATTGGTTCTCAACTATCCGCAGATACAGATTGCAAAATATTTAGCATTAATGATGAGGGTGCCAAGTTAGCGAAGGACGCTCTCGGAAATACAAACTCAGACTGTTGGTGATAACTATGAAAGGCTTAACAATATTGCTGTTGGTGATGCTACCGCTTTCTTTTAGCTGGGGTAAAACCGTTAAATGTTATATGGCTGGGGATAAAGGTAAGGATCAAGTAGTCATAGCTACACCTAAGGGTCTAAACAAGATGCAGGAGATTAATGATGAAATGTATCGTCGTTATGCCGAGCATGGTAAAACGATAAATAAACTAGGTAATATTACCCAATTTGAATGTGTTGAGTTTGAGCGCAAGTTTAGTAGCAAAGCTGCCAATACTCGCTTTTCAGAAATGCAATACTAAGCGGTTTTTATAATGGGCAAGTTGCTTCGGTATCAAAGCGCACGCTGCCCCCTCTGCTTACGGCTACTCCTTTTATGTAGCTATTGTCATTTGAACAGAAATAAACGCTACCGGAGTTACCTGAAATAAGCCCGTCGCTAGCAAATGACAAGGAATTGATTGCGCCTACAAAGCCGGCACTACCGGCTTTATTAAAGGGGTCGGCCGCCTGTAATACTTTTTCTCCTGCATCTAGTTTGGTATTACCATTATCGTCGGCAAATACGGTTAAGCCATCTTTCATATCGCCACCACAATCACTACCATTACTTGCTAGTGCGCAAATAACAACAGTTTGGTTAAGGTCTATGGCTTGGCTTCGAGCAAAACGGATTTCTCGCATTATGCGATTGGCCGAAGCATCACCCGACATTGATTGAAATAGGCCATTTAAACTAGGTACGCCTATGCCGAGTAAGATAACAGCAATCGCCACGGTGACCATTAATTCTAATAAAGTAAAGCCAAGTTGTTGTTTCAAGAGACGCTGCCTTTCATTCCATTGTTACTTTAATAATATACCGCTAAAAAAAATCTTGCTGGCTTAGCTTAACGTTATCATAGCAAACATGGTTTTGTGCAATTGAATGAACCAATAAGGGATGGCGCCGACATTTTTGTGCTTAGTCGATGGTAGCCTAGAGAGTTGTTTTGAGATGTTTTTATGCTGGATATTTTCACCTTTTTAACAATTTCATGCATCTAGCTGGCGCTTAACATTGTCACTTGCTTACGCTTGGCTTAAAGTAAAGGCATAGCGTGTCAACAAAATGAAATATAAGGAAGTTTATATGAAGCAAGTAACGGCAATTATCAAGCCATTTAAAATGGATGATGTTCGCGAAGCTTTAGCGGAAATTGGTATCACCGGTATGACGGTCACCGAAGTAAAAGGCTTTGGTCGTCAGAAAGGACATACAGAACTGTACCGTGGTGCAGAGTACAAAGTTGATTTTCTTCCGAAAATGAAACTGGAGTTAGTGGTTCAGCAAGACGATCTTGATCGTTGTATCGAAACTATCGTGAAAACAGCCCAAACCGGTAAAATTGGTGATGGTAAGATTTTTGTGCGTGATGTTGACCGAGTTATTCGTATTCGTACTGGTGAAGAAAACGACGACGCTATTTAACAGTTATTGTTTTGGTTGCTTGAATAATTTTTAGCAGCCGCCAGCTCAATTTTTGCTTACTTCTATAAATAATCCGAGTCTTGCTACTCGGATTATTTTTATGCTTTCCTTGCCTAGCCCTCGCTTGTTTGCCGTTTGTATTTTTTGCCGTTTGAGGGCAAGATAAGCGGGTTGTTTATAAGCAACATATTCTCAGGGCGGGGTGTAACTCCCCACCGGCGGTAGTTAGTTGTTAAGCTAAGAGCCCGCGAGCGCCTATGTATATTTCTAAGTATATTTAGGGTCAGCAGATCTGGTGAATCCCACAAGGGGCTAGTCCAGAGCCGACGGTAATTTACAGCGTGCTGTAATCAGTCCGGATGGAAGAGAATCATGTATCAAAGTACTACCTATCTAATGGGTAGTAGACTTAGCCTTTGGCTAAGCTTTTGTTGATGCCGATAATTTACTTCGAACCTAGTTTGAAGACATTCCTATTGCCCTGATTCTGGAAACCTAATCTTGTAGTTTAAGGACTTTAACCATGAATCAGTCATTACTTGCCGAATACGGCAACCCTATGCAACGTGTCGAGACCGCTTTAGCCGCATTAGCTAAAGGCCACGGGGTATTGTTAGTTGACGATGAAGATCGTGAAAACGAAGGCGATCTTATTTTTGCTGCAGAAACACTAACTAATCAGCAAATGGCGATGTTAATTCGTGAATGTAGCGGTATTGTTTGTTTGTGTTTGAACGATGATAAAATCAAACAATTACAGCTTCCACCAATGGTTAGCGATAATTCTAGTCAATTTGGTACAGCTTTTACCGTGAGCATTGAAGCCAAAGTAGGAGTGACAACAGGCGTATCCGCAGCCGACCGAGTGACCACCATTAAAACTGCGATTGCCGATGATGCCAAAGCTGAAGATTTAGCCCGTCCCGGCCATGTATATCCTTTGCGCGCCCAGCCCGGCGGTGTGCTGTCACGTCGTGGTCATACCGAAGGTACGGTTGATCTAATGAGTTTAGCCGGCTTGCGTCCAGCCGGTGTATTGTGCGAACTCACCATGGCCGATGGCACTATGGCCCGTTTACCGCAAATCGTGGAATTCGCCCGGCAACATGATATGCCAGTATTGAGCATCGAAGATATTGTCAGTTACCGAAAAGCGACCATCGAGCAAGCCAGCTAAGGCATTACCGACGAAACAAAAAATTAGGGGCTCATGGCGAGCCCCTAATGGATTAAGCGTTTAGTTCTATTGTTGTTATATGTTGTCACAGTGTAAACAGCTAATGAAAATATAACGTATTTTTAACAACGTAGTGACTTTTCCTCACTTACATTTAGCGATATTTTTATAAACTGTGAGTCGAAGCGCCTTCTGCTGTGCCATATTGACCTGCTTTTTAGGTAAGTGACTTGGCCTTATTAGGCTTAGCTTTTTTAGCTGGTTTATCTTTTTTAACTGGATTAGCTAACACAAATTCGATTCTACGCTGGTCTAAATCGACGCGAGCCAGTGTTACCGATATTGACTGACCAATGTTATAGGCTTTGGCTTTGCGTTCTCCCATTAAGCGCTGTTTAGCCGCATCGAAGTGATAAAAATCATCGGCTAAGGCGCTAATATGAATACTGCCTTCAACTGGTATGTCTGCCAACTCAACAAATAGGCCAAAGCTGTTTACCCCACTAATGGTGGCTTGAAACTGTTCGCCTAGCTTAGTTTGCATGTAGTGACATTTTAGCCATGCATCTACTTCCCAACTCGCCTCATCGGCGCGGCGAGCGACTAAAGAGCAATGTTCAGCTAGCGCCAGTATTTCGCTTATCTGATAGGGATAGTTTTGCTTAAAGGGTAATGGCTTTGCCTGCTCGACGCGTTTAACCGGGTCAAAACCTTTGCCGCTTAGGTTCTTAACCATGCGTTTAATCAGTCCGCCAGATTCTTTACTACGAATGACCGCGCGAATCGCTCGGTGAACCAGCAAGTCGGGATAACGGCGGATCGGTGAGGTAAAGTGCGCGTAGGCATCAAAGGCTAAACCAAAGTGGCCGTCATTTTCTGGACTATAAACGGCCTGATTCATTGAGCGTAACAACATAGTTTGAATCGTGGCTGCGTCTGGCCGCGCAGCCGTTTGGCTAAGTAACTGGTTGTAATCGGCTGGGCTGGGCTGCTCGCCGCCAGCAAGATTAAGCCCGCGCTCAGCCAGAAAACTCCGTAAATCTTTGAGTTTTTTGGCTTTAGGGCCTTGGTGAACCCGATACAGCGAAGGGATTTTTAGTTGGCTTAAAAAGGCCGCCGTTGCCAAGTTAGCACACAACATACACTCTTCAATTAGCCGATGTGCATCGTTGCGCAGGACTGGCACAATTTGCTCAATCTTCGCTTCGCTGTTAAAGATAAAACGGCTTTCCTGAGTACTAAAGTCAATGGCGCCGCGGCGTTGGCGAGCTTCGGCTAATACACGATATAAAGCGTGTAATTGCTGAATATCACTCACCAACTCGCTATGCGGGCTGGTTTGTTGCTGAGCTTCACTCGCCGTTAATAGGTGGCCAACTTCGCTATAAGTTAAGCGCGCATGCGAATGGATCACCGCTTCATAGAACTGGTAGGCCAGCATCTCACCGGCTTGGCTTATTTGCATCTCACACACCAGTGCAAGTCGATCTTGTTTCGGTTTTAGGGAACACAAACCATTAGAAATCGCTTCCGGTAACATCGGCACGACATGGCCGGGAAAATACACCGAGGTGCCACGTTTTTGCGCTTCTTGATCCAGCTCGGTGCCCGCTTTGATGTAGTGAGATACATCGGCAATGGCTACCCAAAGCCGCCAGCCACCGTGCTTATTGGCTTGACAATAAACCGCGTCGTCGAAGTCTTGGGCATCTTCACCATCAATGGTCACGAAGGGAAGGGCGCGTAAGTCTATGCGCTTAAGTTTGTCTTGCTCACTCACTTCTTCACCTAGCTGTTCGGCCTGTTGTAAGACTTGTTCTGGCCATTTGTGAGGAATGTCATGATTGTGTAAGGCCAGTGTGATTTCCATACGTGGGGCCAGCGGCTCACCGAGTATTTCACTCACATGAGCCTGGGCATTACGGCGTTTGTGGGGATAATCAACCAGCTCGGCACTCACGTATTGGCCGTCTTGGGCTCCCAGTAACTGCGCTTCGGGAATTTCGATGCGCTGAGTAATTTTTTGGTTATTGGCTAGCAGATAATAAGTACCATCGCGCTGTTCTACTCGGCCTACTAACTGGCGAGTATTGGCTTGCAATACTTTAATTATGCGTGCTTCTTCGCGGCCGCGTTGGTTAAAGCCGTTGGCTAGGGCTAATACCACGTCGCCATCAAAGACTTTAGCCATTTGACTGGAGTGCAATACAAAGTCTTTTTCATGTCCTTCGCAACGTAAAAAGCCGAAGCCTTCACGGTGACCAATCACGGTGCCTTTGAGGTATTCATCTTCAGCTACTGGCCAGTAGTGGTGATTTCTATCGCTGTGCACTTGGCCGTCACGACTCATGGCTATTAGCCGACGACGTAGCGCCTCAAGTTGTTCATCAGTGGTGAGCTTTAATTGTTGGCCAATGCTTTGTTTATTGAGTGCTCGGCCTTGCTGTTTTAGCAGGCTTAGAATAGCGGCACGGTCAGGGATCGGATTGGCGTATTGAGTTTGTTCAGTGCTTGAGTGTTTACTCATGGTTATGGTTCTCTACTATCTTGGCCATTAACCTTGCTCTGGAAAAACTATCAAGTGGTGTAGTGATACAGTTCAGATATTAATCTCAAGGTGGTGAGGCCGTGGCTCGTACTACGAGTCACAATTAATCGGATTTGGTTCAGTTCGCGGCTTGGGCGATGCTGCCAATGTATTTTACTGTTGTGTCGCAGCCTAAAGGCCTTATATGACAAAAACAATAATCAGGGAAAACGAGCTGGAATTTAAAACGACGAACGAAGCTAAATGAAGGCAAGCTAGAAACGGTGTTTAAAAAATAAACTGATTTTCATATGCCCGCCACTCTATAGGTTTACGTGAGAAAGTCAACGTCTGTGATGACTAATTAGCTCAGCTCAGGCTCGAACATGGTGGTATGGGCGAATTTTACTAGGGTTAAGATCAGCGCATGTAGATAGTTATCTTCGCGGCTGGCTAAGCCATTGGTGAGCAGGCCTATGGCGCCACCTTTTTGTTTGATGTTAGTGGTATTAAATAGTTCATCCATCAAGGGACCAAGTTCTGCGCCTTGCTTAAGCGCTTGAAAAACC
>NZ_JBNKPP010000007.1:0-13132 GCF_050295395.1 Agarivorans sp. | reverse complement strand
GTCATGATTTTGACGAAAATGCCAGTTTAAAAGATAACTTAACTAATTTTATGCAGCGCCATCAAAAGCGCCAACAAGAGAATTTGCAACAAACTCAACTTCACCAGCCTCAACGTCCGCGTAGCGTTCAAGCGCCAAGAACTTTAGCTCAACAGCAAACTTGGTCACAGCCTCAAGGTGCATTGTCGGGGGCTAATAAAATTGCAGGTTCAAACAAGTTAAATAGTTCCCAAGTCCCAGCCAATAACGAACTGGGTGAGTTAAAGAAAGAAATGGCCGCGATGCGTAAGTTATTAGAGCATCAGGTATCAGGTTTGATGTGGCAAGAAGTTGAACGCCAAGAACCAGTAAGAGCCATGCTAATTAGGCAATTACAGCTCTTAGGTTTTGATGAAGATATGGCCGACCAAGTGGCTGGATACATCCCAGAAGAACTTGGAGTTCAAGAAGGCTGGCAGCATATCCAAGAATTATTGTCGCACCAGCTTCCAGTTGGTCAAGATGAGATCTTATTGAAAGGTGGTGCTGTGGCTCTATTAGGGCCTACTGGGGTGGGTAAAACAACGACCATAGCGAAGTTAGCTGCGCAGTTTGCCATGCGCCACGGCGCAGAAAGTGTTGCCATGATTACCACCGATACTTATCGGATCGGCGCTCATGAACAATTGGCGACTTACGGCAAAATCATGGGTTGTGCAGTGCGTATAGCCAATGATGAAGAAGAGCTTTCGCAACTGTTGTATCAATTCAAAGATAAAAAGCTGGTGTTAATCGATACCGCAGGTATGAGTCAGCGAGATCTGCGCTTACATGAGCAGCTCGATAAATTGGTTAAAAATAGCCGAGTGAAGATCCGTCATTATTTGGTTATGTCGGCCAATGCGCAGCGTCGCGTTATCGAAGAAACTGTGAATCAATTTCAGCGAATTCCTCTTGCTGGTACCATACTTACCAAACTAGATGAGAGTCTAGCATTGGGAGAAGTGTTAAATGTGACCTTGCGTCATGCCTTGCCAATAAGTTACGTTACGCATGGGCAGCAAGTGCCAGAAGATATTGCTGTTGCTGAGCCACAGAAATTGATCGAGCAGGCATTATCGGTGGTAGATAAGCAGACACAGCAACATTTTTGGTTTAGTGAAACCGAACAACAAAAGGTTTCTGATGTATTCTAAAAACAACGGTTTTGACCAGGCTAGCGGCTTACGAATGATGCAACAAAAAAACAATGTAAAAGTGATTGCCGTAACCGGCGGTAAAGGGGGCGTAGGTAAAACTAACGTTACCCTAAATATGGGAATAGCAATGGCTGCCCAAGGTAAGCGAGTGATGGTTCTCGATGCCGACTTGGGTTTGGCAAATGTCGACGTGTTACTAGGTTTACGGGTAACCAAAAACTTATCTCATGTGCTTTCCGGAGAATGTACTCTTGATGAGGTGTTGGTAGAAGGGCCTAATGGTATTTTAATTGCACCAGCCACTTCCGGTACCCAGTCAATGGTGGAGTTAAGCCCCGCCGAGCACGTTGGGCTAATTCGGGCATTTAGTAGCATGAAAACCCCTATAGATATACTGTTGGTTGATACCGCTGCCGGTATCTCTGATATGGTGTTGAGCTTTGCCAAAGCTTCGCAAGATATCTTAGTGGTGGTTTGTGATGAACCTACATCGATTACTGACGCGTATGCTTTAATCAAGTTGTTATCTAATCAGCATGGTGTATATAAGTTTAAAATCGTCGCTAATATGGTTCGTAGTTTGCGCGAAGGGCAAGAGCTGTTCGCTAAATTGACTCGAGTTACTGACCGTTTTCTCGATGCTACACTTGAGTTAGTCTCGTGTATTCCCTATGACAATAATGTGCGCTTAGCGGTGAGAAAGCAGCGCGTAGTAGTGGAAGCTTATCCTAAGTCTCCTGCTTCTTTGGCGTTTCGCTCGTTAGCGAGCAAAGCTAGCACTTGGCCAATACCCGAGCAGGCTGGCGGCCATCTAGAATTTTTTATCGAGAATCTTCTCGAATTTGGACAACGTAAGAATAGAGAACAGCTTAGTGAATAAAGTTGCCGCTTATGCCAGCGCGAATGACACTAATCTTTTGGTGGAGCGCCACGCAAATTTGGTTAAACGTATCGCCCACCATCTGATGGCGCGGCTACCAGCGAGCGTGCTTGTAGATGACTTGATTCAATCGGGCATGATTGGTCTGATTGAAGCGGCACGTAATTTCGATGGTACTAAAGGCGCTAGCTTTGAAACCTATGCTGGGATCAGAATTCGCGGAGCGATGCTTGATGAAATTCGTCGAGGCGATTGGGTTCCGCGTTCGGTGCATAAAAACAGCCGTGCGATTAGTGATGCCATCGCGGCCGTAGAAAAACAAAAAAACGCTGATGCGAAAGACAGCGAAGTTGCAGAACAACTGGGGGTTAGCTTAAGCGAGTATCATGCGATGCTAGCCGATGTTAACTGTGGCCGCATTCTTGGCATTGACGATCTCGGTGTTAGCGAAGACGTTATTTCCAATGAAGAGAGTCGTGAGCAGAATCGCCCCTTTGAAGGCTTTGCTAATCAACGTTTTCAACAATCTTTAGCCGAGTGCATAAAAGGTTTACCAGAGCGAGAAGCCTTAGTGCTCTCGTTATATTATGACGAAGAGTTAAACTTAAAAGAAATAGGCGAAGTTTTGAGCGTTAGCGAATCCAGAGTGAGCCAAATTCATAGTCAGGCCTTGGCGCGGGTTAAAACGCGAATGCGAGATTGGACACAATAGAGCAATTCATCCTTACAATTCTGATAAAAGATGGACTAAAATTGTGTTTATTAAGGCATAATATATTTATTACATAAAGTTTTAGCCTATCTTTAGGCTTGCAAAAACATCCTGCTGGGGGAAGTACCTTGGATAAAAATATGAAAATTCTGGTTGTTGACGACTTTTCAACAATGAGAAGGATTATTAAAAACTTACTAAGAGATCTTGGTTTCAATAATACGCATGAAGCCGACGACGGTAATACAGCGTTACCCATGCTTAAAGGAGGTGACTTCGAGTTTGTTGTCACTGACTGGAATATGCCGGGTATGGAAGGCATCGATTTGCTGAAAAATATTCGAGCAGATGAGAGCTTGGCGCATTTACCTGTGTTGATGGTAACTGCAGAAGCTAAGCGCGAACAAATTATTGAAGCAGCCCAAGCTGGCGTGAATGGTTATATCGTTAAACCGTTTACAGCTGCCACTCTAAAAGAGAAGTTAGATAAGATTTTCGAAAGACTACAATAATAAAGGAAGCTGCGTGAGCACAGAGACTCCGATTATTTCATTAGCGGACGCCAAAAATTTGGTTGAGCTACTTGAAGAAGGACATGTCGCCGAGGCGAATCAACTTGTGAGTGAGCTTTGTGCTCCTAAAGCCAATTTGTTATTTGATAAGGTTGGGCAGCTCACCCGTCAACTTCATGATTCATTAAATGAGTTTAAACTCGATATTCGAATTAATGAGTTAGCCAATCAAGAGATCCCAGACGCAAAAGAGCGTTTGAACTACGTGATCGAAATGACCGACCAAGCGGCGAATAAAACCATGGATGCGGTAGAGTCAGGCTTACCCATTGCCGATGAATTAACTAATGAAATCAACAATATCATGCCAATATGGCAAAGTTTGATGGAAAGAAGAATTGAGATCGGCCAGTTTAAAGCGCTATGTCACCAAATCGACATTTTCCTCAACAGTTCTTCAGTTAATGCCGATAAACTAAGAGGTATGTTAACCGAAATACTGATGGCCCAAGACTTCCAAGACCTCACCGGGCAGATGATTCGTAAAGTGATCACTTTGGTTCAAGAGGTTGAGGAAAGCTTAGTTGAAATGCTCACTTTATTTGGTAATGAAAAAGCAGAAGCGCTCGGTGCTAAAAAACCGAATAAATCTGCGATAGAAGCCGAAGGGCCTATTATCAATAAAGAGCAAAGAGACGATGTGGTTAACGGTCAGGATGACGTTGATGATTTATTGTCTAGTTTAGGATTTTAAGGGAGTAGCGCATGTCGTTTGATGTAGATGAAGACATCTTACAAGACTTTCTCGTTGAAGCGGCGGAGATCCTTGAGCAGTTATCTGAGCAGCTGGTTGATTTAGAAAAACGTCCAGATGATAGTGACTTGCTGAATGCCATTTTCCGTGGTTTCCATACGGTCAAAGGTGGTGCAGGTTTCTTGTCGTTAACTGAGTTAGTGGATGTTTGTCATGGCGCAGAGAATGTATTTGATGTTTTACGTAACGGGGGAAGACGTGTTTCTTCCGAACTAATGGACGTGATTCTCGAAGCGCTAGATACGGTTAATGAGATGTTTGCCCAGGTTCAAGCCCGGGAAGAACTAACTCCTGCCTCGCCGGAAATTATTGAGCGCCTACACCAATTGGCTAAGCCGGCATCTGCCGATGCTGTTGTGGCTGAGCCAGAACCTGAGCCTGAACCTGAACCAGAACTAGTTAATGAAGCTTCAAGTTCATCGAATATTGATGAAATTACTGATGACGAATTTGAGCGTTTACTAGATGAGTTGCATGGAACCGCTGCGCCTAGCCCCGCCTCAAGTTCTGTTGTAAAGCCTAGCGAAACAGCCGCTGCCAGTAACACCGACAGTGGTGATATTTCAGACGAAGAGTTTGAGAAATTGTTGGACGAACTTCATGGTGCTAAAGCACCAGGAGCTGCGCCTCAGCCCCCTGCTAAAGCCGATAAGCCGCCAGCGGCTAAAAACAGTGATGAAATTGACGACGACGAATTCGAACGTTTACTCGATCAACTGCATGGTGCTGGTAAAGCTCCAGAGGCTAAACCTGAAGTGATTAAGCCCGCGGTAGCCGCTAGTTCAAACGCTAAACCAGCGGCATCAGCACCGGTAGCATCATCCAAACCTGAACCCGCCAAAGCCGAACCGGCCAAGGTCCCAGCTAAGCAAGCAGCCCCTCATGGTGAAACAACGGTGCGCGTGGATACACGCACACTAGATGAAATCATGAATATGGTGGGTGAGCTGGTATTGGTTCGTAACCGTTTAGTCAGCCTCGGTTTAAACAGTAACGATGAAGAGATGTCTAAAGCTACTTCAAATTTGGATGTTGTGACCGCCGATTTGCAAGGGGCTGTAATGAAAACGCGAATGCAGCCAATCAAGAAGGTGTTTGGTCGCTTCCCTCGCGTAGTACGTGATTTAGCGCGTAGCTTGAAGAAAGACATTAACCTTGAGTTAGTAGGTGAAGATACAGATTTAGATAAAAACTTGGTTGAAGCCTTAGCCGATCCTTTGGTGCACTTGGTGCGTAACTCGGTTGACCATGGTATTGAGATGCCCGATGACCGTGTTGCAGCAGGTAAACCTAGAACCGGTGTAATCCGTTTATCGGCTTCTCAAGAAGGCGACCACATCTTGCTAATGATTGAAGACGATGGGGCAGGTATGAATGCCGACAAGTTAAAATCAATCGCTATTTCGCGCGGTGTATTAGATGCCGATGCGGCGGCGAGGATGTCGGATAAAGATGCCTATAGTTTGATTTTTGCGCCTGGTTTTTCTACTAAAACAGAAATTTCTGATATTTCTGGCCGCGGTGTGGGTATGGATGTGGTTAAAACTAGCATTACCCAGTTAAATGGTACGGTGGATATCGACTCAGCTATGGGTAAAGGAACCACTTTGCAAATTAAAGTGCCTTTAACCCTCGCTATTTTGCCGACCTTAATGGTGGATGTGGGTAAACAAACCTTTGCTTTACCACTAACCAGTGTCAACGAAATATTTAATTTAGATTTAACTAAAACCAATGTGGTTGATGGTCAAGAAACGGTCATTGTTCGCGACAAAGCTATTCCTTTGTTCTATTTGCAAGATTGGTTGAATCGTAACGGTCGAGTTGGTGAGCGAGTATCACAAGGGCACGTTGTAGTTGTGCAAATTGGTCCTCAGCAAGTGGGTTTTGTTGTAGATAACTTAATTGGCCAAGAAGAAGTGGTGATTAAGGCTCTCGATCAGTTGTTACAAGGCACCCCCGGTATGGCGGGAGCTACAATTACCAGTGATGGTCGAATTGCACTAATACTCGATATTCCCAGCTTACTGAAACGCTACGCTCGAAAAATGTAAGCGTTATCTTAAGAAGAATTTAGCATGGCAATAAAAGTATTAGTTGTTGATGACTCGAGTTTTTTTCGGCGAAGAGTCAGCGAAATTATTAACGCTGACCCTTCACTCGAGGTTGTTGATACTGCAAAAAATGGGCAAGAAGCCGTTGAAATGGTCGCACGCTTAAAACCCGATGTGATCACAATGGACATAGAAATGCCGGTGATGGATGGTATAACAGCCGTTAAGCAAATTATGGCCAAATATCCTACACCGGTGTTGATGTTTTCTTCACTCACCCATGAAGGTGCGAAGGCAACTCTTGATGCATTAGAAGCCGGTGCTCTTGATTTTATTCCTAAAAAGTTTGAAGACATTGCGCGTGATAGACAAGAGGCTGTCAGCCTGTTACAACAGCGCGTTAAAGCGATAGCTCGTCGGCGGGTAATGGTACGGCGAGCGCCGATTAGCCCACAGACTAGCACCCGAAGTCCCCGATCATCTACGCTAAGTACTGCGCGCAGCAGCACGCCGTTAAAATCAACCATTGGTAATGTTGCCCAAGAAGCGGATAAATTGACTCCGCGGGCTAAGTTTAAACCTTCTGGTAAGCGTTATAAGCTGGTGGCCATTGGTACCTCTACTGGCGGTCCGGTGGCTCTGCAAACCATTTTAACCCAAATACCCGCGGGCTTTTCGAAGCCCATTTTGTTAATTCAGCATATGCCAGCTACTTTCACGGCGGCTTTTGCTCAGCGTTTGAACAATTTATCGCGGATCAACGTTAAGCAAGCCGAAGATGGTGATGAATTGCGTCCCGGTTGGGCGTATTTGGCCCCCGGCGGCAAGCAAATGTTGGTTGAAGGGCGAGGTCAATATGGCCGATTGAGAGTGATCGATGGCAATGACAAGGTTAACTATAAACCTTGTGTGGACATTACTTTTGCTTCACTGGCTAAAAGCCATCAATCAAATGTACTAGCGATGATCCTGACTGGCATGGGAGCGGATGGCCGAGACGGATGTCGTTTACTCAAAGAACAAGGGTCGACTATTTGGGCACAAGATGAAGCTTCTTGTGTTGTTTACGGTATGCCGCAGGCGGTAGCTAGCGCAGGTCTTGCATCACAGCAGATGCCTTTAGATAGCTTTTCTGAAGCGATCATTGCGGAAATAGGGAATGGATAAACTTAGCATCGCTGGGGTTATACTTGCTTTCTCTGCTGTTGGCTTTGGCCATACCTTGGCAGGCGGTAGCCTTAGTGATCTAGTCAATTTACATGCCTTTATTATTGTTATTGGTGGCACCATCGGCGCCGTTATGTTGCAAACGCCAGCCGAGCAGTTCGTGCTGGCGATTAAGTCCATTCCAAAGGCTTGGCAAAAGTCTAATTTCGATTTTTCTCGGCAATCTAAGCTCATTTTAAGCTGGTCGCATACGGTTAGAAAAGATGGATATTTAGTGTTGCAAAAGCATCGCCAAGCTGCCGATCCATTTAGTTTACTAGGTTTAGAGATGCTCATTGATGGCGCAGAGCCTCAGCACCTAAAGCAGTCTTTAGAAGATGTATTGGACTTAGAGCAAAATCGCTTGGAAAAACAGGCTGGTGTATTTGAAACCATGGGCGGTTATTGTCCTACCGTTGGTATTTTAGGTGCGGTATTAGGTTTAATTCAAGCCATGGCATTTCTTACCAGCCCGGAGCAATTAGGCCAAGGTATCGCGGTGGCCTTTGTGGCGACTATTTATGGGGTGGGCTTTGCTAACTTTGTCTTCTTGCCTTTAGCTAATAAGTTACGGGCTTTAGCTGGAGAGCGCGCCATTTACCAAGAAATGACCTTGACCGGTTTAGTTTGTATTGCAGAAGGTGCAGGAAGTTTAGAGGTGCAGCGCCGCTTGGCTAGCTTTACTTGGGAAAGGGGCTGATATGCGCCACCGTTATGCTACCCAAGCTAAACGTAATGCCAGTACCGAGCGTTGGTTAGTCTCTTATGCCGATTATATGACCTTGATGTTTGCCCTGTTTGTTGTGTTGTATGCGATGGCAATGGCAAACGAGCAAGAATATCCAGAATTACAACAACGCTGGCAGCAGGCCATTAGTTTATTTGACGCAAAGTTAAGTGGTGATGCTGTTATAGATGGTGATGACGCTAGCCTTATCAGTTCAGAGCAAGCTTTTGGCCAATCAGTTTTGCAACAAGGAGCAAACCCTGATTCTCAAGCTGAAGCCTTGATTGTTGAAGAACAAGCCATCCTCCCGGCTGACCAATTTGGCCAATTGGCAGAACATTTGGCCAAGGAGTTTAAAGACTTTTTGAAAACTGACGATATAGTCGTAAGTTACGATCAACATTGGCTAACCATTGAGCTAGATAGCCGTTTGTTTTTTGCTAAGGGTAGTGCGTATTTATTAAAGCCTGCAGAGCAAGTAATTAACACCTTGGCCGAGCAGTTAAGACCGTTAAAAAACTATATTCGAGTACGTGGTTATACTGACGAAGACAGTATCGACAGTGCACTTTATCCAAGTAACTGGGAGCTTTCCGCGGCTAGAGCCACTCGTGTATTAAGAGAATTACAGGCAAGAGGGGTAAATCCTGCGCAATTGGCTTTAGAAGCTTATGCTGAATATGCTAATGAGGATACCGATAATGCCAAGCGCAGGGTTGTGATAGCACTGTCGCAAAACTTATGGCAAGAAAAACCTAGGGAACAAGTGGCTGAACCAAAGTTTTCAGCACCTAAACCACGTCGAAAACCCGACAGTGAGACAATGTTAGCAGTACCCTTAGAAGGCGGCGGAGTGCGTTTTACAACAAGGCAGGAACCATAGTGAAAGTTTGGACAGTGGCAAATCAAAAAGGTGGCGTGGGTAAAACTACCACCGTTATTTCTTTAGCCGGACTGTTAGCGCAACAAGGAAAGCGCGTGTTGTTGCTAGACACCGACCCTCACGCTTCGTTAACCAGCTATTTAGGTTTTGATGTTGATAGCGTGCAAGGTACATTGTATGAGTTATATCAAAACAGCCAATTAGATGATGCCATGGTTAATCATAGCATTCAGTCTACCGCCTTTGATGATTTAGACTTAATCCCAGCCAGTATGGCTCTAGCCACTCTCGATAAGGTATTAGGCCAACGAGAAGGTATGGGGTTAATTCTTAAGCGTATTCTAGCGAGAGTGGAAAAGCGTTACGATTACGTTTTGATCGATTGCCCACCGGTGCTGGGGGTGATGATGGTGAATGCCTTAGCTGCCAGTGACCGGGTGTTAGTTCCTGTGCAGACCGAGTTTTTGGCGATAAAAGGCTTGGAAAGAATGGTCAAAACCTTGGCTATCATGCAACGATCTTGTCCAGAACGATTACGTTATACCGTTGTGCCAACGATGTACGATAAGCGTACTCGTGCGTCTTTAGCGGCATTAAAAGAGCTGCAAGAAACGTATCCGAATAATATTTGGAATTCAGTGATTCCCATTGATACTAAATTTCGCGACGCCAGCTTGCGCCATACTCCACCGTCTTATCATATGAAAAATTGTCGAGGTGTGTTTGCCTATCAAACATTATTGGCTCACCTCATGCAAATGAGAGATGACCAGGGACTGTTATGAATAGCGACAAATTGATGGAACAAGCGCTGGGAGAATATTTTGACTCATTGTTGACTGAGTCTGCTGAGCCAGTCGCACCGAGTAAGCCGCCTGAGGTAGAAGTCGCTCACCCAGTAGTGCCACAGACTAAACCGCTAGCCACCTTATTTGCCGAAGCCGAGCAGCGTATTGCTGCGGTAGCAGAGGCTGAGGCCAAAAGCGTATTGTTACCGATTAAAGAGCTACCTGAGCAAGCTCCTGAACCAGAGCCTGCTCCCGAGCCTGAATCTACTGAAGTGCAAGCTCCGTTGGCTGAGCCGGAATTAGAGACACAGCTCGAGGAACAAGCACTTGAGCAAGGTGGTGCGAGCGAATGGAAAAATATTGAGACTGACAATGAGTTTCAAGTGCTATTCTTTGAAGTAGCGGGCGTCACCTTTGGCGTACCCCTTACCAATTTAGGCGGTATTCATCGCATTACTGAGGTGAGCCCTCTATTTGGTAAGCCAGCTTGGTTCTCTGGCATCATGATAGAGCGCGAGCAAAAGTTGTCGGTAGTTGACACGGCTAAATGGGTAATGCCAGGTCAGCCCTTCGAGCCTAGTTATAAATACCTAGTGATGTTAGGTGAAACACCTTGGGGCTTGAGTTGTGAAAAACTATTAGGTACTGAGCGTTTAAATAAAGACGATGTTAAATGGCGGAGTCAACCAGGTAAAAGGCCTTGGTTGGCAGGCATGGTAAAACAAAAAATGTGCGCGTTGTTGCATGTTGAAGAACTGCAGGCCATGTTGGGTAATGGCGTAGATATTGAAGGGCGCTAAAATAGTGGGAGGTGGATAGCCTTCTTGTCTTGAAAGGCTAGGAAAATCCGCCATTTAGTTTTATAAGATATGATATATACTGAAGAGTATAAGTTGCGAGATCCGGTTGGACTCAAGAACACTAAAAGGACATGCAGATGAGCGAGCAGCGTAACATCGCAGAAAACATTGCCGAAGACGAAGTGCTTCAATGGGTGACTTTTCAGCTAGAAAATGAAACTTATGGTATTAACGTAATGCAGGTACAGGAAGTGTTGCGTTATACCGAAATTGCTCCGGTACCCGGCGCTCCCGATTATGTACTGGGCATTATTAATTTACGTGGTAACGTTGTTACTGTTATCGATACCCGTTCACGTTTTGGTCTGCCCTCTGCAGAAATCACCGAAAACTCTCGAATTGTTATCATTGAAGCCGAATCCCAAGTGATTGGTATTTTGGTTGATAGCGTCGCAGAAGTGGTGTACCTACGATCTTCGGAAATTGACACCGCCCCGAATGTGGGTACTGAAGAAAGTGCTAAATTCATTCAAGGTGTGAGCAACCGTGATGGACAATTGTTGATCCTAGTTGACTTAAACAAACTACTTTCCGACGATGAGTGGGATGAGTTAAGTTCGTTATAAATGGACTGGATTAGTATTATTGCCCTAGGGCTCGCCTTAGTTTGCTTGGTTGGGGCTGCTTGGTTTAGCCATCAGGCTAAAAAGCAGTCTGAGCAGGGGCAGAAAAAGATACAAAGCTTGGAAGTATTAACTAAAAACTTGCTTCAGTCTCATCGTTTAGTTGAACGGCAGCTCGAAGAACTTCATGAAGCTAATGTGTCTTTTGTGCAAGAGCTGGAAAGACAAAGTGAGCAAGTAGAACAGGTGTTTTTACGTACCTCGCAAATTCAGTCTCAAGATCAAGACAGTAAGCTGTATACCCGCGCAGTTAAGTTGGTTGAGTTGGGCGCTGATCTTGATGAAGTGATGCGTGAATGTGAACTCCCCAAGGCTGAAGCTGAATTGCTACTAAGCTTGCGTAATAAAATGAAAGGTCAGGTTAGTTAAGTCAGCAATTATTGACTCGCTTGTGAATTTGCCAAGCGAGTTTTGTTTTTTTAATGCTTAAGTTTGATAGCTTTATCCGCTTCTCAAACTCGGTTTTTAATCCTCTATGGCAGCTAGATTTAAGCTTTAGCTGTGATACCATCCCTGCCAAGGTTTTTTCAAAGATTTATTAATGCTCAAAGTTAGTGGTCTGTGTTGCGTAAGAGAAGAGCGGGTGCTTTTCGATAACTTGTCTTTTTCGCTATCAAGTGGAGAAATACTCCAGCTCGCCGGACCCAACGGAGTGGGTAAAACTAGCCTATTAAGGTTGGTCGCCGGTTTATCTAGGCCGGAACACGGCAGTATTACTTGGCAGGACCATAACATTAGCCAAGTGGCAGAAAACTATCAGCGTCAATGTCTTTATTTAGGCCACCATTCCGGGGTCAAGGCCGAGCTTAGCGCCATCGAGAATCTACATTTTTATCTAGGTTTAGCCGGTGAAAAGGTCACGATGCCAGAGTTACATGCTCTATTAGCTAAAGTAGGTTTAGCGGGGCTTGAGGATGAGCCGGTAGCGCATTTATCCGCGGGGCAACAGCGCCGAGTGGCATTGGCGCGTCTGTGGTTGGTTAAACGTAAACTGTGGATCCTCGACGAGCCTTTTACCGCCATAGACAAACAGGGCGTTGCTTATCTGGAAAATGTCATGCTAGCTCATGCCCAAGCTGGAGGAATGGTATTACTCACTACTCACCAAGAGTTGTCTTTGGCGCCGAGTCAGTATCGACGCTTAAGTATTACCCCTGCTTATGAGGTACAAGCATAATGCAGCCATTTATTGCGGTGATTAAGCGGGAGTTACTGGCTGCATTTCGGCAAAAGTCAGACGTATTAAACCCCTTGTGGTTTATTGTTATTGTGATCACTTTGTTTCCCATCGCCGTAGGGCCAGAGCCTTTGTTGTTAGCCAAAATAGCCCCAGGTATATTATGGGTGGCGGCGTTACTTTCCTCATTGCTCTCTTTAGAGCGCTTATTCCGTGACGATTTCGCCGACGGGTCTTTAGAGCAGATGATGCTAAGCGGTTGCTCTTTGAGTTTAATCGCCCTAGCTAAAATTATTGCCCACTGGTTAATTACCGGGCTTCCCATCTTATTATTATCGCCGCTATTGGCAGTATTACTGTCTTTGGAATGGCACAGTTATCAGGCGACTTTTTATACCTTGTTACTGGGCACGCCGGTATTGAGTTTAATTGGTTCTGTTGGTGTGGCGCTAACGGTGGGCTTGCGCAAGGGGGGAGTATTACTGAGTTTGTTGATTTTACCCTTGTATATCCCAGTATTAATTTTTGCGACATCAACCATTGAAGCGGCCTCTTTAAGCTTGCCCTATAGCGGCCATTTAGCGATCATGGGGGCGATTAGTTTAGTGAGCTTAACTTTGGCGCCTTTTGCTACGGCAGCGGCACTAAGAGTCAGCGTTAATTAATTTTTAATACAACTGAGAGAGTTGGAAGCCAAATGTGGAAATGGTTGCACCCT
>NZ_JBNKPP010000006.1:0-1785 GCF_050295395.1 Agarivorans sp. | reverse complement strand
TGGAAGATGGTCACTCTATCCAATAACGGATTATCGAGGGCGAGAATGCGTGCAAGGCTCTCATCACCACTCGTCAGGTTTACGCGAAGCCAAAAATCATGTTGGCTAAGGCGTTGAATATCATCGCTGGTAAACTTGTGCCATTGCGACTTGGGTAACGCCTGAATATCGTCTAGCTGAGGGTTAGCATTGGAGTGCGTCACCATCAACCACGGGGTTAGGTTTAGTGGTGTAGGCGTGTGCTCATCTATGCTCATCGTATTGGCAAAGCTGCCAAATGATATGAGCATACTGAGTAACAAAACCAATAGGCTGCCGAACTTAGCCATTCGCTTGACTCAAATTAAAAAAGGCTAGGCTATTTTGATAGCACTGTTTGGCAAATTCAGCCGCATTTTCACCCCGCAGATTGGCAATATATTGCGCAATATAGGGCAAGTACTCGGGTTTATTTTTACTGGACTTAGGCTTGGGCCGCATACTGCGTGGCAGCAGGTAAGGGCTGTCCGTTTCAATCAATAAACGCTCTTTCGGAATAAACGGGACGAGCTCGGCAAGTTCCTGGCCGCGTCTTTCATCACATACCCATCCTGTAATGCCTAGATGTAGATCGAGCTCAATATAGGCTTCCATCTGGGCATGTGTGCCAGTGAAACAGTGCAGTAATGCTCCGCTGAGATGGGGGCGGTATTCTTTAACAATACTCAAAAAATCAGCGTGGGCATCTCGTTCATGCATGAGTACCGGTTTTTTGAGTTCAACAGCGAGTTCGAGTTGGTCGATAAACGCTTGGCGCTGGGCTGGACGAGGGGAGAAGTCTCGGTTGTAGTCGAGTCCACATTCACCGACAGCAACGACTTGTGGCGCTTGGCAGAGTGTGGTTTGTAACTGTTTGGAGTCTGCTCGCCATTCGCTAGCGTGGTGGGGGTGTACGCCTGCGGTGCAGTAAAGCTGTTTGGGATACTGTTGGCATAATTGAATGGCGGCGGCGCTTTCAGTTAAATCGCTGCCAATAACAATTAACGGCGAAACCCCTTGGTCCGCCGCTGCTTGTACGATTTGCGCTATGTCTGGTTCGAGTGCGCTGCCAAGCAAGTTGACAGCGATATCTATATAAGATGACATTATTTTAGGCGTTTTACCCTCACCTTAGCATTACGACTTTCAGTGCCCATTAAGAAAGAGCCAAGCGCGGCTTTTTCGATAAATACCTTTTCACCGACTTTTAGATTGAATTTACGGTTTTCGGTTTGTTTCCAAACTTGGCCATTGGTAAAGGTAATCTTTAAGGCGCCGTAGGCATCTTCCGCTATTGACTCCACATCGAGATAAATTTTGTCAACAATATCTTCTTGCACAGGTTTTGGTGCAATTCCAAATTCATTTTCGACTTTAGCCGTTGAGGCTGCTGTGGTGGATACTGCAGTAGTTGGCACTGCGACAGCCACTGGTGCTATTGCTTTAACAGAGGTCTGTGCGCTGGTTCCTTGAATGCTGGCGGCTAAATTATCGTAACAGATCAAGCGGTCTAATTTATCTGGTATCACTGAACACTTTGTTAATTGTTGTTCAGTACTTGCATATGTTTGTGCCGATACCAGTATCAGAGCTATAGCTAGAAAACTTAAACGCATAAACTTGTCCTTTCCTTATTATTATTTTCCTCTAATGCCGATTAAGGCATTAGTCGTTCGTTGATTCTTCTTCGTCGGACTCGTCATCAGCTTTACTGTAAAAACGAGCCGCAAATAATCCGCCTTCGAACAATAACAGCATTGGTACGGC
>NZ_JBNKPP010000005.1:0-13580 GCF_050295395.1 Agarivorans sp. | reverse complement strand
AGGCGCCTTACTAGGAATGTAAAGCAAACTGGTGTAATCCTGCTTACCTTCTACTTTGTTGTGTGCCCAAGTTAATGGATCGGCAAAGTCGTGAGAAATGTGCTTATAGAACTCGTTGTACTCTTCTTTAGAGATTTCGTTTTTACCACGAGTCCATAGTGCAGTCGCTTTGTTAATTGACTCCCACTCACCTGGTACAGCGGCAATTTTTTCGCCATCAGGACCTTCTGACTCGGGTCTCTCGTCTTTCCACATTTGCACCGGAATAGAGATATGGTCAGAGTATTTAGTGATAATAGAACGCACTTTCCAACTATCGAGGAATTCGTGCTCGTCTTCACGTAGATGCAAAGTAATATCAGTACCGCGGCTTTGTTTAGTAATGTCGGCCACGGTGTAGTCGCCTTCACCGGCACTTTCCCAGCGAACGCCCTGCTCCGCTTCAGCACCTGCTGCACGAGTCTCTACAGTGACTTTATCGGCAACGATAAAGGCCGAGTAAAAACCCACACCAAATTGGCCAATTAACTGCGAGTCTTTAGCACTATCACCGCTGAGCTGGCCAAAAAACTCCTTGGTGCCCGATTTAGCAATGGTCCCCAAGTGTTCAATTACTTCGTCACGAGTCATACCAATACCGTTGTCTGACAGGGTAATGGTTTTAGCGTCTTGGTCGAAGCTAACGCGAACTCGAAGCTCACCGTCGTCTTCGTACAATGCATTGTTTTCTAGCGCTTTAAAACGAAGTTTATCTGCCGCATCGGCAGCGTTAGATACTAATTCACGGAGGAAGATCTCTTTGTTTGAATAAAGAGAGTGGATCATCAATTGAAGTAGTTGTTTTACTTCGGTTTGAAAGCCATGAGTTTCAGCATGAACTGCATCAGTCATTGTTTTATTTCCTTGCTTTTACACATAGATCATTTGTTGATAAACGATATGGGGGTAGCAAAATGGATTTCAAGCAAATCCAAGGAAAATTTATAAACAATGTTAACAGCCCACCTCTAGGCAGGCCGAGATTGTGAGCCTAGTCTAATTGCTGGCGACCAATTAATGAGTGCGACAAAGTTGTTCCATCTACACTATCTAATTCACCGCCTAAGGGAACGCCATGAGCAATCCGTGATACTTTCACTTGATAACGCTTCGCCATGTCGTGAATGTAATACGCGGTGGCTTCGCCTTCTACAGTGGGGTTGGTCGCTAAAATTAACTCGCTAACCGACTCTTGTGCCAAACGTTGTTCCA
The DNA here is from genome assembly GCF_050295395.1 of Agarivorans sp. NCBI lineage: Bacteria > Pseudomonadati > Pseudomonadota > Gammaproteobacteria > Alteromonadales > Alteromonadaceae > Agarivorans > Agarivorans sp. Next base: position 12,329 of record NZ_JBNKPP010000005.1, on the reverse strand, counting down.
GTTTATCTAAGTGCAGCTCACTCGGACCAATGCCATCTAAGGGGGACAGATGTCCCATTAATACAAAGTAACTACCGTAGAACTGCGCCGTTTGTTCAATGGCAGCCACGTCTGCCGGCGTTTCTACGACACATATGATGCCTTTACTCATCCGCTTTGCCGATTGGCAAATTGGACAGCGCTGTTCTTCGGCAAAATTACGACACACTTCGCAATGCCCCACCACTTCCATCGCTTGATTAATGCTGGCCGCCAACTTTAATCCATCACGCCGCTTACGCTCTAGAAGATCAAAGGCCATACGCTGGGCACTGCGCGGGCCAACGCCGGGTAATACTTGCAAGGATTTTATCAACTGTTCAATGCTGGGACTGTATTTCATGCAACTTCCACTAGACTCAAAATAAGCGCAGCTAATGTAACAGCGTCGTTAATAAAATTCATTAGCCTGCACAAAATTATTCAGTCCCTCACTATCGGCTGGTGCTAGGCCGCCTTAGGTCGATCCACCTAAACTAAAAACCGCAACGATAAGGCTTATCGCGCTTAACCTTAGGGAGGCTAAAACCAAGCCATAAGCAGGCCAGTGCATCAATGCGACTTAGTGGGGCTAAGCATTGCCAATACGGGATAAACAAGCGCCACTTGGCCAATTCGTTGTTAGCAGCATACACTAAGCACTAGAGGTGCTTGCGAGCGCCACAGGGATATGACAATAGGTTACAATTATCAGCAACGCGACCAAGCCAAAGCCAAGACCTTCCGCAAAATAGAATTTGATTCACTTTACTTACGCTTTGGATATGCGTTTTAATCAAACTTGCTGATACGCTGGCAAGTCGACCACCACTCAAGGATGACCGTGAATATTCGATTTAAATTAGTGCTACTGATCAATCTGGTTTGCCTGGTTATTATTACTAGCGTGGCTGGGCTGAGCCTTCCCTACCTATACCAACAGCAAAAAACCAGTGTTGAGAGCGAAGTGAAAGCGGCTCTATCCTTATTTGAAGTTAGTGCCAGGCGGGCGGTGAATATTCAAAATACCGAAACCCTAAAAGCCTTAGCCAGTGAGTTGCTCAAATCGCCCAGTGTTAATTATGTAAAAGTGACTGACCAAACCAGCCAACAGGTATTACTTGAAGCGGGCGACTCGCGGCAATCCTCATATCTAGACGGCCAAACCACCAATAAGTTAGCCGCCTTGATCGACAATCAGCAACAACCAGCGAGCCAAGTAAATCCTATTGCTTGGGTAGAAATTGAATTTGTCAGCCCTAGCAATCTGTATCAGTGGCTTTATCCGCATCGACTTAAAATTGTTAATCTACTGATGCTACAGTTTTTACTGCAGCTGTTTCTCAGTTTAGTGGTGAGTCGCACAGGTCTCTCTAACAATATAAAAACCAAACCAACCCAAGCTGAACCCAAGGCCGACCAACCCTCGCCGCTGCTCCAAGCCAATGCAAACTTAACTCAACGCAATCAAGAGCTTCAACAGCAGCTCAATAATAGCCAGCAGCAACAGCAAAAAGACAAACAAAAGCTAAAGCAAATCATCACCCTATCTAAACGCGCCCATAGCATTAAAAAAACCTTGTTAGAACATAGCCAACAAGCCTTGGTTATTGTTGACGAACACAACCACATCATTGAGGCCACCCCCAAAGCCTTAAGCATACTTGCCAGTACTAAAGAGCAACTACTTAAGTTAGATCTTAACCGGCACTTCTCGGTACAACAGCAGCAAACGCAAAATAGCCCAGAATTTATGGAACTCTTGCTCAGCTACCCTGAAGACTTTTACCTATTTGCTCAGGCTAAACACCAGCAACAGGACTATGCCGTAAATCGCTTAGCGCTGCGTTTTGACAACGACAGCTTGTATTTACTCAACATCATTGAACGTAAACCGGCTGCCACCACTGCCCCAGAGCAATTAGCTAAAGTCCGCTGGCAGACACTACAAGTGAGTAACTTGTATTCTCCACTTAAGGCCGGCTGCCTCGCAGCACTGCAACAATTACCCAGCTTAGATACGGCCACTGCGGAAAATCAACGGGATTATTTAGACGCCCAACTACGCCTAAAAACGCTACTTGCCTGCCTACCTTGGCAACAAAACCAAAATCCAGCACTGAAGCTACAAGCAGACAATTTTGTAGCGCTATTTGAACAGCGTCTTAGCCGCTTCAGCAGCTTGTATCAAGCCAAACAATTACGCTGGGCCTTAGTAGTTAGCCCTGAAGTAAAACAGTATTACCTATTTAACTACTACCACATGCAAGCGCTGATTGACCTGCACTTATACTTAATTTCGCTGTACCCAGCCAAAGCGCAGGTGCTATTGCAAATCGGTATAGAACAGCAACAGCTAGTGATATCACTGGATGCAGAAAACGCCAGCTTACTCTCGCCGCTGCAACAATCACTGCTGGCTTGCAGCGCTGCACTATGCAAGCAGATTGGAGCCCACCAGCAGCAACAGCAAGACTCACTCAAATTAAACTTAGCCTTAGAGCCCGCCAGCGAAAGCCTGTTAAAGCAGGTAACAGACCAACAAGCGGTGGTAGTGGATATGCCAGACGCATTTATTCAGCAGTGTTTAAAACTGCAATTGCAGCTATTGGGCTATCAAGTGTTAGAGCCTAACGAATTAGCCACTTATGACGCTAGCAAGGCGCTTAGCTATATTGCTGAACAACTACCCAACGAGCAAACACAACAAGCCCTGCTGGAAAAAAATGCGACGCTTATTTTAGTGAGCGAGCAAATGCCAAACGCTTCGCTAGACTTAAAAACCGTCACGTTTTGTTTGAGGGCCCATTTTGCCAGTTTTGCCATGCGTGGCTTAGCCTTATCGCCTCACAGCGAACAATCCGAAATGAGCTTGTTAACCCAAGCCATGCTGGCGATTGAAGCCCCTCAGGCAGAAACACCATCTATCAACATCGCCTCGTTTAGCCAACAACACAATCCCTTTAGCAAAATCGCCGATATTAGCTCGCCCAACATTATTTGGAAACATAGAGAATGGCAGCCTAGCTATAACCAAATTAGAAACCTAGGCCAAGTAGACTATTTGCTGCTAGAGGCTAGTGCGCTAACTAACGAGCGCATCAAGCAACTTAAATTGCTCAGCGTTAAACCCCACTTACTGATCTACCAAGATCAAGACCAAGCGTTGAGTGAACACGTAAGCCAACTTAACGAGTTTAGATTAAGCCTGTTACAGCCAGAGCCGTTCCAGCAGCAACTATGGATGTTACTGTTAAACCATCAGCATTATCAGCAAAACTTAGAGTCTTTGAATAGTGATGAGCAACTATGGGAAGCCAAACTACTTGGGGAAGTCAATGCTGGAGCCATCATTCAACAGCTAAGCCAAACCAATGATTTGCAGCAAACCTCGGCGAATCAACAACAGGTGAATGCGCGCGGCGCACAACAGCCTTATGAGCAAGCCCTGAATCAGGTATTTAAACGCGAAACCAAAGAACGTGGGCAACTGATTATCAACTTTGCTCAGGAGCAACGTTGGCAGGAAGTACAACAGCAACTTTCAGCTATTCAACTCAGTGCTGAAAAGTTCGCCTCTAATAAACTTAATAGCCAAATTGAAGCCCTAGCTAAAGCCACTTATCAGCAAGATAATTCAGCCTTAGAAAGAGCACTGGCTCAGCTATCTACATCAGACAGCTGAGCCAAGCAGCAACAGCATTATTGCTGACTAGTTAATCAACGATAAGATCGTAGTTTTTACGTAAAATATCGATCACTTCTTGTTTAGGATTGTCAGCAATCTCGATTTTCGCGCCGGTAATTTTCTCTGCAATACCGATATAGGTGCTAGAAATTTTCATTAATACCTCAACCGGTAGATCATTGTCTCTGGCTAAGGCTTCCCGTTCAGCCATGCGATTTTTATTGAGTAAGATATCTGGATCAGGGAAATGATTGAGCAACATTTGTCGAAAATCTTCTTTTGAGTTTTCTACAATATTGCCAAGTCGATACTCAGCGCCATCCCAAATGCGCGATGAATCGGGCGTACCCACCTCATCCATGTAAATTAACTTATCGTTACCCTGTGCGTCGGTGACATAACCAAACTCAAATTTTGTATCAACAAAGATTTGGTCAACCTGAGCCAAAGCTTGGCTAATTACACCAAAACCTTGTTTCAGTAAGGTTTCGTAGACGTCAATATCATCGGCAGATTGAAAGTTAAACGCCGCATAGTTTTGCTCGATATTTTGTCGAGTCACATTTACATCGTCGGCTTCTGGTACACCGGGAATGCCTTTTAAAATGCCTTTGGTAGACGGCGTAATCAATAACTCTGGCAGTTTTTGGTCGCGCTCTAAACCTTCCGGCAATTCAATACCGCAAAAATTGCGTTCACCATTTTGATAAGCACGCCACATAGACCCAGTAATATACTGACGACAAATCGCTTCAATCATTACCGGACGGGCTTTTTGCACTATCCAAACTAGCGGATGAGGAATATCCAAAATATGGCTATCGGCCAGTCCTTGCTCTTTAAACAGCTTAAACCAATGGTTAGAAATGGCATTTAATGCCGCGCCTTTACCAGGAACCCCTTTAAGCCCTTGTTCGCCGTGCCAAATACAATCGAAAGCAGAAATACGGTCGCTAATTACCATAATCGCTAAAGGCGTATCTTCGGCTACATCATAGCCTTTTTCTTGAATGAGTCGTTTGCTGTCGGCTTCGGTTAGCCAATAAACAGAACGAACCTTGCCACTATGGACCGGCGCATCGGTGCGAATGGGTAAATCGTTATTCACTGCTAATACTTTATCAGCAAGACTCATGGTAAACCGTCCTCTATATCATGAGTGAAAAATCAGCGGCAACGGGCTTAGCAACTGACTTTTACGGGGGAACATTAAAGTGCTGAAGGATTTTACCAGAATGTGCGGCAACTGCTAGCCATTCTCGTGCTTGAGCCGCGATTACGGTATGCTTTCACTACAGGGGCTAAGCTAACGCTTAAACACACAGCATTACTATTTTACCGAATCGAAATACCAGTACCCGCGATTAAGTAAATCCAGTAGCCAGTCATATTGATGGCTATCTTGTTTAAAGGCACGTAACGAATGAGCATCTATCGCGTGGTGATTGCACATGCTTTTTGCCAAAGCCCAAGAACAATTTGGCACCGCATAACGCTGGCCATCAACAAATATTTGATAAGGCAATACATCAAGGTACAGCGCTTTAACTCCGGCACTCCGCCTTAAAGCTACGCCCTGCTCTATCAACTCTTGTAAATCTGCTTGTTGTAACTGCTGCTGTGAGCCAACAAATTCAGACAAATTCAAGCTAAAGGCCGTTTTACTTAAGTATTCTCCTAAAAACTGTGCATTAAACTCTGGCGAGCTTAATAGTTTCACCATCATCTTATTGAGGGCCTGAGTTTCATGCTCAGCAATGCGCCCATATTCCTGTGTAGTATGACGCTTTGGATCGGTAAAACGCGAGCTTGGCGGTTGCTTATCCTGTAAGTAGTTAGCAAAGCCGCCAATTAATTCCAATGCGTTGGGTGCGCTAAAGTTAATCGAGTAATTCATCGCCGCTTCCAAGGTATAGGCTTGGTGTGGGCAGCCGGGTGGAATATACAGCACATCGCCGGGTTCTAAGACTACATCCATCACTGCCTCAAAGGGCTCACAATGGCGTAAATGCTCGCAAGGATTAAACTCATTTATAATTTGTTTGGCGCCAACCCGCCAACGCCGTCTCCCCTTACCTTGAATAACAAATACGCAAGATGACTCAATTTGCGGCCCGAGCCCGCCCTCAACGGTTGAATAAGAAATGGCTATCTCACTAAAACGCCAATTGGGAATAAACTTAAACGCTTCGGCCAAACTATTCACCCTTAAGTGCCAGTGGTCAACACCACGCAACAACAAGGTACTATGCGATTCGTTCAGCACGGCAAAATCTTTAAACGGCCCCAACTGGGCTTGCCACTGCTGCTCATGGCAAGTCACCAAACATGACTGAATTTCCGATTTCATGGCTAAGTCAGCCAGCTCTTGAGGGCTAAGCGGGTCAACAAAGTTACCCATGCCCTGTTTAAGAACCAGCGCGTGCTGCTGCCAATAGTTGGTCATAAATTCATCAGCATCGAAAGAGACTTCATACATCTTGTAACTTCCTCATATTCAGTCTCTTCAGTGTAATACTATTTACCGGCGCGAATTTGCGTCATGGTCACGGTTTAACCAAGAGACAAATTGCTTTAAACACGCTAATCTAGCGATGGCGATACAGGGATAGATACACGCACCATGACAACACACTTTCAACTCTTCGAGCTACCAGAAAATGCCACTGATGAACAAATTCGCACCCGTTACAAACAACTAGCTACGCGTTGCCACCCCGACAAAGGCGGCTCTTCGCAGTTAATGATCATAATTAAAAACAGTTATCAAAAGCTGGTCATCGGTGAAGGCGCTTTGCCTATCAATCAACACCTCGATGACAGCAACAAACAGATTATCGATTTAAAAAAAACCATTCATCAGCAACAGTTTTACATTCAAAAACTGAGCGTAGCGATTGCCAAACAAGCCCAACAAAAAGAAACCAAACGGCTAAAGAGGATACTGATGCCTGCTGCACTAGCGGTATTCGCCATACTGGTATTGGTATTAGCCGGGAAAAACTACCAGAGCCGCCAACAACTTGAACAAATCACCGCCAAGCTTGCGGTGCAAAAACAACAAGCGGCAAGTACGGAAGCTGCAAATGTGGCAAGTGCAAGCGATGAAGTAGAAAATGATCAATCTGAGATTTGGGAGCTAAAACAAAAACTACGTTTAAGCCGCGCCATGCAGCAATACTTAGAAACCGACTTAGATACCAGCTTAAGTATCATTCAACATCAGTTAAGCAATACTGCTACGCCGCTTAACCAAGCACAAATACAATTTTTGGCGCAATACCAACTCAGCCAAGCCGAGCCAGCCAAACATCTTAGCGGCAGTCAAGCAACACCAAATGAAGCAACAACTCTAGAGAAAGGCCCAACACCCCAGTCAACGGCTATTGAACCGAAAAGTGAGCCAGAGCCGCTTTCCAACTAATCATCCCCATAACAAACTTAAGATTGAAAAGTCGATTAGCCAAGCTCTTGATATTTTATTGCCATTTCGGCGACACTGCTCTCTATTAGCTAATCAATACGTATAACCATGCCTTACCAATCTCTACTCTCGCCGATTCACCAATTTTTACACTGCGAAACGCCAGCCGCTTGGTTAGCAGAAGCGCAAAAGCCAGAGAATCTATCCTTATTATTAATCGACCATGCCAACGCAGAGTGGAAGGCCGCTGCCAGTGCCAGCAAGCTAATGTTAAAATATGCAGGCCAAGACAACCGTTTACTGCAACAGGAAATTAAACACTTATTAGCCCCTTACGAGTTCATTATTTTTAGAGCGGGTAAACTATCGCTAGAGACGTTCTGTGCTTGGTTTTTTGCCGATGGACTCGCTAAGGCGACTACAGAACAATGGGCGCTTGCAAATTCCGCATTCGCCTTAACCAAGCGCTGTAAACTAGAGCCCAAGTTAATCGAGCAAATTGAATGCGAGGTACTTGCCTACGCCCCTTCAGCAACGCAAAGTCATTCCTCTACGTCGGCGATTGTTCAGCAAAAGAACCAACAAGGCAGCGTATTTAATCAGCAATTGCTAGAAAAAATGCGTTTGCTAATCAAAGAAGAACTGCATCATTTTGAACAAGTATTTGCCATTATGGCTAAGTTCTCTGTTACCTACCACAATGTCACAGCGGGGAATTACGCCAAGGGTTTAATTTCTCAGGTGCGCCATTTTGAACCGGAGGCTCTGATAGATAAGCTAATTATTGGCGCCTATATTGAAGCACGCTCCTGCGAGCGTTTTGCTAAGTTAGCGCCGCTGCTGCCCGTCGAAATTAGCCAGTTTTATAGCTCTCTTTTGCGCTCTGAAGCTCGCCACTACCAAGATTATTTACAACTAGCCGCACAACTGTGCCCCGCACCACAAATGGATGTGCGAGTTAAAGAAATCGGCAAGGTAGAGGCAAAGTTAATCTCAAACGAAGAGCCCTTGTTTCGTTTTCACAGCGGCGTGCCCTGCCTCGCAACCAATTAATAAGTGTTCTACGGCGAAATTAAGCTCGCTAGATCGGTAAGTGCTACACTCAAATCTGATCCGGTTGTTGTCTTAAGCCGTAGCTATCAATAAGCTATTATTTCAGACAAGGTGAATTATGCGCTTACCTCTTTTTCCTTTAGAACTGTTCCTGTTACCCGGCGGGATTAGCAAGCTCCGTATATTTGAGCCGCGCTATTTACGTTTGGTCTCGATTGCCAGTGCCGAATCGAAAGGCTTTGTGCTGTGCCAACCTAAACTCAAGATCAACGATCAGTTTGAAATTGGGGTGCATTGCACCATAGAGGATTTTGAACAATTAGACGACGGCATGTTAGGCATTACCATTAAAGCGACCAAGCGAGTGAGCTTAACCGACATTAGCCAAGCCGATGACAAACTCTTTAGCGCCCTTGCCACTGCGCTTCCAGCTTGGCCAACAGAGCCTGTCGAAGATCAGCAAGATGGCTTAAGCGATAAGCTTAAGCAGGTGCTTAGTTTGCACAGTTTATATAATGAGTATCCCGCTAGCATCGATTATCAAGACGAAAATTGGGTCGTCTCTCGCTGGTTAGAGTTATTGCCCTTTTCTATAAAAGCCAAAAACCAAATCCTTCACGAAGAAGACTTTTCCAACTTAAAAAGTTTGGTGCATCAACTGGTATCAGAGATCACAATAGAAACCGATTAATAGCTTGAAGTGCATGTAAAATAAGCACTTACGCGATAATGTTCTGTTAGTTATTAATATCACATTTTTTTATTACGATTTTTGAACTTTTACACACTCTGTTCTCAAAAAGTAGTTTAGAATGGTTCAATCATGGATGATGCTAGGTAAAGATAAAATCGACAGGCTTAGACCACCTATTTATCTGTTGCCTTAATACTCTTGGAAAAATCAATAAGTAGTAGTAGAAAGTGAGCGAACTGCGACCCTGACTTTCTCAAAGGTGATTCATGAGATATAAAGCAAAAATAAGCGCAGCAATTACACAAGCACTACCGCTAGTCCAATCTGCCACAGCCGATGAAGCCGTTTTATGGAACATCGAAAAAGAGCGAGACATGCTCTGTATGGAGTTTACGTCAAATTTAAGTTTTGAACGCTTAGAAGCGGGTTTTCAGGAAGCCGCTGAACAGTTAGGCATAAGTTGTCCTATCAGCATCCTAAAATTACGCCGCTAGTTTAAAATCTTTATTGGGGGGCAACGCTCCCCAATACTCCTTCGATAAAGCCATCAATACTACGGTTTAGCACGACTCTACTTTACAAACTCTGGAGCGTTCGCCTTTCACAGCCTTAGCATCACGTCCCCAGAGCCACTAACTCACTGTTGCTTTATAACTGCCAATAAAAAAGCAGCCTAGTGGCTGCTCTATTTGTTTATTGCTCTTACTGAAGCCAAGGTGGCAGACAAACACCTAAGCCGCCTAAACCACAATAGCCATCGGGATTTTTATGCAAATATTGCTGATGGTCTAACTCGGCATAATAAAACACATCAAAATCCACAATCTCGGTGCTAATGGCCTTGGCCAAACCTTCACCTTTTAAGGCTTCTTGGTAAGCTAACTGGGCTTGTTTAGCAACGCTAGCCTGCTGCTCATCTACGGCAAAAATAACTGAGCGATATTGCGTACCCACATCACCACCTTGACGCATGCCTTGGGTTGGGTCGTGCTGCTCAAAGAAGCAAGCTAACAATTGCCGATAGCTAATCACGCTAGGGTCATAGACCACTTTTACCGTTTCAGCATGACCAGTTAAACCAGTGCATACTTCTTCATAAGTGGGGTTGGGTGTATAACCACCAGCAAAGCCAACCGCTGTAGTGATAACGCCCTCTTGTTGCCAAAACAAACGTTCAGCTCCCCAATAACAACCTAGCGCAAAATAAGCTGTTTCCATACCGTCTGCAGGCTGTTCTAGGTAATTACTACCATTCACCGCGTGCACACCGTCAAGCTCAATGGCTTGCTCCCGTCCCGCCAGTGCCTGTTGCGGGCTTACCATTTCCGTTTTGCTCACTTATACCACTCCAATTTGTCTCAATTTGTACCGCAAGCGAACAAACTAATCGCCAATTTTTGCCCACGTATCGCGCAAGCCAACAGTGCGGTTAAACACTAAATGCTCAGGGCTAGAATCTTGGTTGTCGGCACAGAAGTAACCTTGGCGTTCAAACTGATAAGCATGTTCGGCCTTGGCATTCACTAAACTTGGCTCAACAAAACCTTGCTTAACCACTAAGGACTCTGGGTTTAACACTGCGGTAAAGTCTTCTTCAGCAGCAGGGTTTGGCACGGTGAAAAGACGGTCGTAAAGGCGGATTTCAGCAGGTTTAGCATGTGCTGCCGATACCCAGTGAATAACCCCTTTAGGCTTGCGACCATCGGCTGGATTTTTACCCAAGGTGGTTTCATCGTAAGTACAATAAACCGTAGTCACCTTGCCGTTCTCGTCTTTATCACAACGCTCTGCTTTGATCATATAAGCATTACGTAAGCGAACTTCTTTACCGATCACCAAACGCTTGTACTTTTTATTGCCTTCTTCGCGGAAATCATCGGCTTCGATATACAGTTCACGGCTAAATGGCACGTCTCGTTCACCCATATCTTCACTAGGGTGTGACGGTGCAGACAAGATTTCTACCTGGTCTTCTGGGTAGTTTTCAATGACCACTTTAATCGGGTCTAGCACGGCCATCGCACGCGGTGCGTTAGCGTTAAGATCTTCACGAATACAGGCTTCCAACATCGGCATTTCTACCATGTTTTCCATCTTAGTCACGCCAATACGCTTACAAAATTCAACAATTGAGGCGGGCGTGTAACCACGGCGACGCAAACCAGCAATGGTCAGCATACGTGGGTCATTCCAGCCGTTCACGTGACCGTCGGTGACCAAGGTATTTAGCTTACGCTTAGACATCACGGTGTATTCAAGATTTAAGCGTGAAAACTCATACTGATGAGGCACTGTATCAATAGTAATGTTTTCTAATACCCAGTCGTATAAACGGCGGTTATCTTGGAATTCCAAGGTACATAGCGAATGAGTGATCCCCTCAAGCGCATCAGAAATACAGTGGGTAAAATCGTACATTGGATAGATACACCATTTATCACCGGTTTGATGGTGATGAGCAAAACGCACACGGTAAATCACCGGGTCACGCATGCACATAAATGATGAACTCATATCTATCTTAGCGCGCAGAGAACACTCACCTTCTTTAAACTCGCCCGCGCGCATTTTTCTAAACAGCGCTAAGTTTTCTTCAACTGGGGTATCGCGGTAAGGACTGTTTTTGCCAGGTTGGTTTAAAGTACCGCGGTACTCTTTGGCTTGTTCTGCGTTTAAGAAACACACATAAGCCAAACCTTTTTGAATAAGTTCTTCGGCATAAGCGTACAGTTGATCGAAATAGTTAGACGAATAACACACCTCACCATCCCACTCAAAACCTAACCAGCGAACGTCTTGCTGAATCGAGTTAACGTAGTCGATATCTTCTTTTTCGGGGTTAGTATCGTCGAAACGTAAATTACACTTACCCTGGTAGTCTTGAGCGATGCCAAAATTTAAACATATCGATTTAGCATGACCGATATGTAAGTAGCCGTTTGGCTCAGGTGGGAAACGAGTATGCACACTTGTATGCTTACCCGATTTAAGATCTTCATCAATAATGTGACGAATGAAATTGCTAGGGCGATTTTCCGCCTCACTCATACCAGCCTACCTATCTATACTGATTATCAAAAATTTTAAAGCCGTATAATCTCTGATTCTGCGACTTTGTACAAGCAACCATCTAACAAGCGTTGAAAAGATCGCCGCGTAGAGCAAAAAACGCTGCCAGAAACGCCTATTGATGTATTTCCTAAGCTATTTTCTTACCCCAGCAACCTGCTCTTTCGTGAACTACGCCTGCAATTGCTAAGCTTGGATTGCCAATCAAACTTAAGCAACGTAGCGTATAGCCATAGTTTGGTTAAATTTGGAGGCCAATAAATGAAAAAGTTAATTCCGCTGCTAATGGCTAGTAGCTTACTGGTAGCCTGTGACGGTAATGAAGTGGGAGATGTTTCTTTGGGTTTTCTCACCACTAAAGACATAAAAATTAGTGTACTTAA
>NZ_JBNKPP010000004.1:0-3959 GCF_050295395.1 Agarivorans sp. | reverse complement strand
TATGGTGTGGTGTTAAGTCAAGGAGAGCAGGCCGCTACCTTGGTGAGTTTTGCTCAGATCCATTCGATGAATCAGTATGTTGAGCTGGAGCGCTTTTTATATCAGCAGCCTAGTGTGGCTCACTTAACTTTGCATCAGGTTAAGCAAGATGTCTTCACTTTCGAAGTAGAACTGTTAAGCCCTTGGGAAGATTTAAAAGCTGCGCTGGATATCGCACCTCGGCTGCAAGCAGACGAAACCCGCAGTAAGTACTATCATTTCCAATAGCAAATATTTCTCATCTTAATAGTGAGCTGATACAATGCCTGCAGTCTTGTATCAGCTTTAATGTATTAGTTTGAGTTTTTCCCCGCAATTATCACTTCCAGTACTGTTACCTGATGATGAAACCTTGGTGAGTTTTTACCCAGGGGATAATCAGCAGCTATTAAGTGCACTGCGTAATCTAGCCCTCGATAAGGGCGAGCGGATGATCTATTTGTGGGGCAGTGAAGGTTGCGGCCGTACTCATTTATTACATGCTAGTTGTACTGAAATGGCCGATATGGGCGCCGCGAGTGCCTATCTTCCCCTTGATATGCATAGCGCCATGTCTCCACAAATGCTTGAAGGCTTAGAAAATATGGCCTTGGTGTGCTTGGATAATATCGACGCGATTGTTGGCATTAAAGCTTGGGAAGAAGCTATTTTTGATTTTTATAATCGGCGTAAAGAACTGGCTTCGACCACCCGATTAATTGTTACTGCCAGTGCCCCCGCACCACAATTGTCCTTTGCCTTGGCTGATTTACAGTCACGACTTAATTGGGGCGTTACTTATAAAGTTCATGCACTAGACGACGAACAAAAGCTCAGCGCGTTGCAGTTACGCGCCGAATTACGTGGTTTGAAAATGCCTTTAGAGGTAGCGCGCTTTCTGTTGAAACGCTTGTCCCGCGATATGCCAACCTTATTGTCTAAGTTGGATTTACTGGATCAAGCGTCGATTACTGCACAACGTAAGCTCACGGTTCCTTTCGTTAAAGAGATATTGGAACTATAAACTTAAGATTTATCTTTGAGTTTCTTCAGGCCTAGGCCGAGTTCTTTGCCGCGGCATTTGGCGTATTGCAAAGCAAAGAAAAAGGCCAACAGCACCAATACCAATTCTACCGCGGCTAACCAGCGCTCTTGCTCCGATACCATTAATAGGGTAGTGCTGTGTAATACGTAGAGTAGCAATACAAAGCAGCTCCATGCATAGGTATAAGGTTTACCGGCAAGTATGCCGCGTAGCGGAAACAGTAAGGGAACCACCCAAAATACCAGCATCAATGCGATATGGATGTCTACTGGCGGTGACAGCCATAGGTGCCATAGTAGCACCCATGCGAGTAAACCCAGATAGGCGCTTTTAGCGGCGCGTAGTAGCGCCGAACTACTGAGCTTAAACAATCTCTAGTACCTGTTCAGGTGGTCGACCAATGCGTGCTTGCCCTTGGTTAATCACTATCGGGCGCTCAATCAGCTTAGGGTTGGCGTGCATGGCGGCAATTAACTGGTCATCACTGAGGCTCTCATCGTCGAGGTTTAATTCTTTATACAACTGCTCTTTGCGGCGCATTAATTGCCGAGGGCTTAAGGCTAGCATGCTTAGAATATCTATTAGCTGCTGCACCGAAGGGGCATTTTCCAAGTAAAGAATCACCTCAGGGTCAATGCCTTTGTCTTGTAGTAGCTGCAGCGTTTGGCGGCTTTTTGAACAGCGTGGGTTGTGTAATATTTTTATATCAGACATATCATTTCCTTGGTTGAAGGCTTAGTTGAGTGATTCAAGCTCTTGTTCGGCCTGCTTAAATTGCTCGATTCTAGCTTGGATCCTCGCTTGTTCGAGTTTGTTTTCAGTTAGATTAAAGGCGCTATGTAGCTCGTCGATGGCCCGGCGGTAATCAGAGTGTAAGGATAGAAACTCAGCCTGTGCGACATGGCTGGCCGCCACATTGTTTAAGCGCCGTTGGGTCTTACTTAGCTCTCCCCACGCTAGTGCATCGTTGGGTTTATCACGCAAATAACGGTCGAGGAGTTTTGCGCTTTCATTGAGCTGGCCTTTTTCACTTAAGGCATAGGCTAAATTGAGTACGATAACCTGATTGTTGGTGTAGCGGGTTTGCGCCGCGCTTAAGCGTTTTACTGCACTGTCGTAGTCTTTCATGGCAATATCGATATCGGTTTGTGTATCGATAATAAACAAGTTGTCTGGGTAAGTGGTGGCTAAGCCCTCAATAATTGTTTTGGCTTCTGCGTAGCGAGCTAAAGCAAACAAAGCCAAGGCTTTACCGTATTCCGCGGCTTCTTTAATCCGGTATTCTTTACGTTCTAATACTCGCTGATAATAGTCCAGAGCTTCGCTGGGGCTCATGGTGCCATGGCGTACTATTATTCGGGATTTAGCCATTTGAAACGATAACGAAGGCGCGATAAAGCGGTGCGGGTAGCGATTGGCTCGGGCACGTGCTTCACTAACTCGGGTATCGGGTAGCGGGTGGGTAATCAGCATTTGCGGCGGTTTACTGGCATAACGATACTTTTCGGAGAGCTTGCCAAAGAAACTGCCCATGCCGCTGGGGTCATAGCCTGCTTCGGCTAGGGTTCTTAAGCCTATTCTATCCGCCTCAAATTCGTTGGCACGGGTATAGTTTATGGAGTTTTGTATCCCCGCAGCCATAGTGGCTTGCAGAGCGGCAATACCAGCCACTGGGTTGGCAATACCTAATAATAGCGAACCTAACATGCCAGCCATCGATAGGTTTTGTGCCGCCGCTTGGTTTTCTATGCTGCGGGCAATGTGTCTTTGAGTCACGTGAGCGATTTCGTGGGCAATCACCGAAGCAAACTCGCTTTCGGTTTCGGCGTATAAAAATAAGCCAGTATGAATTTTTACATAGCCACCTAAAAAGGCAGCGGCGTTAATTTCGTTGTCGGTCACTAAGAAAAAGTTGAATGGGGTTCTTACTTGCTCTGCCTTGGCGACTAAATGATTACCTAGCTCACTCACGTATTCCGACAGCACCGGATCGTTGGTCATCTTACTGCTAGCTCGAATAATCCGCATGTAAGCGTTGCCGTAGATAACCTCTTTGTCGATAGACAGAGCGGATGCGCCGGCGGTGCCAATTTCCGGAAGTTGGTTGTTGGCAGACATCAGCGGCGCATAGAAGAACAGCATGCTGGCAACAAAGTAGTGAGCTAGTCGGGTCATTTCATTCCGATAGGTTTGCTTCAGTATGGCGAGAATAACGCTATTTTGTGTGTTATTCAAAAGCTAAAAATTGAGTCCAGATGAATAGCCTGTAATAATGTCTTAGGTATTTTATGGTAATTAATACAAATGCTTTGCCTCGATTTGCAAGATCATGCTTGCCCCTATCCATTGTTGGAAAGTAAGCTCTGGTTAAAAACCGCTAAAGCGGGAGACAAGCTTCAGCTATTACTCGGTGATAGCGGGTCTCGGCGCGATATTCCTAAGTATTTTCGTCGCTTAGGTCATGATGTATTGGTAGAGCAAGATAGCCGTGTATTCCGCGTCACTATTACCGCTAAGCCGAACAAGGATTAATGCAGTAACTATGTTTAAAGTCTTATCAAATTGGTACCACAGAATGTTTACCGATCCTGAAGCGGTGGCTATGGCCTTGGTGTTGCTGATTGGTTTTATTCTGATTTATTTTATGGGCGGCTTGCTGGCACCCTTGTTAATTGCCTTGGTACTTGCTTACTTACTGGATTGGCCGGTAAGTTTTTTAGCCAATCATGGTTTTCGGCGCGGCTTGGCCAGCGCATTAGTTTTGTTGGTGTTCTTTTTAATTGCCACCTTCGCCGTGTTACGCGTGTTGCCTACAGTATGGGGGCAAGGGGTTAACTTATTAAGCGAATATCCGGTGATGTTAAATAGCTCGCAGCAATGGTTGGAATCACTGCCG
>NZ_JBNKPP010000003.1:0-1817 GCF_050295395.1 Agarivorans sp. | reverse complement strand
TCCTAAAGTGGAACCAATGTTTTGGGCATTCCGCTTGATGGTCGCTTCAGGCTTCCTGATGTTATTAATCTTTGCCTTGGCGTTCTGGTTTAGTGCTAAACGTATTCAGCATAAGCCAAAATGGTTACTTAAAATGGCCCTATTTGGCTTACCTTTACCGTGGATTGCCTGTGAAGCCGGTTGGTTTGTTGCCGAATACGGTCGCCAACCTTGGGCGGTGGGTGAAGTGCTACCTACCCACCTATCGGCTTCGCTGCTCACCCCCGCAGAAATTTGGACCAGCTTAGGCCTAATCACCGCCTTGTATACTGTTTTCCTGATTGTGGAAGTGTGGCTAATGCAGCGCTTCGCGCGCCAAGGACCGTCAGCCTTACATACCGGTAAATATGCTTTAGAAACCGATCAGCTTGGAGAATAGTGCAATGGATTACGAATTTTTGAGATTTATTTGGTGGCTGCTGATTGGCGTATTGTTGGTTGGCTTCGCGATTACCGATGGCTTCGATATGGGCGTAGGCGCACTGCTAAAAGTAGTAGGTCAAAGCGATGATGAACGCCGAGTAATGATTAACAGCGTGGCTCCCCACTGGGACGGTAACCAAGTATGGTTAATTACCGCCGGTGGCGCCCTGTTTGCTGCATGGCCACCGGTCTATGCAGCCGCATTTAGTGGCTTCTATTTGGCGATGATGCTAACCCTAGCCGCGTTATTTTTACGCCCTATCGGGTTTGATTACCGCTCAAAACTGGACAGTCCTAAATGGCGCAGCAATTGGGACTGGGCCTTAACTGTAGGTTCTGCCGTGCCACCCATTATTTTTGGTGTCGCTTTTGGTAATTTACTACAGGGCGTACCATTTCATTTCGACGAGCTATTACGCCTCAACTACACCGGTTCGTTCTTTGCTTTACTCAACCCCTTTGCTTTGTTAGTTGGGGTGCTAAGCTTGAGCATGTTTGTTGGTCAAGGGGCTACCTACCTACAAATGAAAACCGAAGGAAGCGTGTTACAACGCAGTCAAAAAGTCGCCATTATTTGCGGTCTTGCTGCTGCGCTCATCTTTGTATTAGCCGGAGTTTGGCTACATTCGGCCATCGACGGTTATCAGCTCACTAGTAGCATCGATAGCAACGCGATTAACAATGCGGTATCTAAAACCGTGGTGAGTGCTCCCGATGCTTGGTTAAATAACTTCAATACGTATCCTGTATTGTGGATATTCCCCTGCTTAGGCGTGGCGGCTTTCTTGTTGAGTGCCTTATTCAGTAAGTTAAGCAAAGCACCACTGGCCTTTATTTGCTCTTCACTGGCGCAAATTGGCGTGATATTCACTTGTGGCGTAGCGATGTTTCCCTTTGTTATGCCATCGAGCTCCATGCCGGATCACAGCTTAACCATGTGGGATGCTACTTCGAGTGAGCTAACACTAAAAATTATGTTCTTTGTGGCTTGTATCTTTGTCCCAATTGTTTTGGCCTATACCGCCTGGAGCTATTTCAAAATGTTTGGTCGCTTGAACGAACAAACCATTCGTGATAACTCCCACTCAATGTATTAATTAAGGAGCACTCTATGTGGTATTTTACTTGGATTTTGGGCGTGCTACTGGCCTGTTCTTTTGGCATCATTAACGCCATGTGGTTAGAACTCAACGGCTACTCGGACGACGATACTGATTCAGAATAATCATCAACAACAGCTTAAGCACTGGTTGCGGCCAATTCGGCCGCAACTGCTATTTGCCACCAGCCTTGCCATCCTAAGCGTTCCTTTACTGCTACTGCAAATGTATTGCTTAGCAATGCTATGCGCCGCT
>NZ_JBNKPP010000002.1:0-32110 GCF_050295395.1 Agarivorans sp. | reverse complement strand
GGAGCGCCTCGCTCGGTGTGCCAGATCCCTTCAATGGCAGCAATTTTTGCCGGTTGATGTTCGAGAGTATTTAAACCATGAAAATCACCTACCAAGGCTTGAGTGGGGGCCAAAATAGCGGCCACAATCAAAGCTACTTTTAAGCTTAAACGCGGCGCTTTTTTAGTATCGCCTTTTAGTATGCGGTAGGCCGAGATCCCGGCAATGAAGAACGATGCCGTTAAGCCCGAGGCTAATAACATATGGGTTAAGCGATAAGGAAAAGAAGGGTTAAATACAATGGCAAACCAGTCGGTTGGGTAGGCTACGCCATCACGCATTTCAAAGCCGGCCGGAGTTTGCATCCAAGAATCCAGCGCCAGGATCCAAAACGCCGATAAGCTGGTGCCGATAGCCACCAAAATGGTCGCAAAAGTATGTACTTTGTTGGGCACACGTTTGATACCAAACAGCATAATGCCAAGGAAAGTCGCTTCTAAGAAAAAGGCGGTAAGCACCTCATAGCCTAGCAATGGCCCGGCGATATTACCCACCGTTTCCATAAAGCCAGGCCAGTTAGTACCAAACTGAAAAGACATAGTAATGCCACTGACTACACCTAAGGCAAAAGAGAGGGCAAAAACTTTTACCCAAAAGCGATAGGCGCGCATCCAAACTGGATTGCCAGTCATATCATGGCGGATTTTAAAGAAAACCAAGAACCAACACATGGCAATGGTGATGGTTGGAAACAGAATGTGGAAGCTGATATTCGCAGCAAACTGTATCCTCGAAAGGATTAAGGCATCAAGCATGATTAACTCTCATTAAGGTGAATAATCTTATTCGCTGGCGGCAGTTCCTTTGTTACCAACAATTTTGTCTTTAAGTTCTAGTAGTTTGTTAAGGCCAGAGCCCATTTTCATCAGTTGTTGTAATTGCTCTGGGCTAAAACTATTTAGGGTATTGGACCATTGGGTGATGAGTTCCAATAAGTCATGAATCTCCTTCATTTTTTGTTGGGTAAACTGGTCTTCTTCATTGTCCGGCTGTTCCAGCAAGTTAGAGCGCAGTAGCGACAGCGTAGGGTCTACTTCCCGTTTACTGCGTTCTTCAAATACTGTTTTAGCCATGTCCCAAATAGATCCCGCTGCGGTATAAAACTCGCGACGTTGCCCTGCTTGGTGACTCAGTTTTACCAAACGCCAAGACTGCAGTTCTTTAAGGCCCATGCTGACATTGCCGCGGCTAATACCGAGTTGCTGCATGATTTGTTCGGCATGCAAAGGATGCTGGTTTATCACCAGCAGAGCCAAAATCTGACCGACGGTGCGGTTAAAGCCCCAGCGACTGCCCATTTCTCCAAAATGTAAGACAAAAGCCTGACTTTTCTCTGATAATTGCATGCGGAAATTCCTTTTTGAACGTTCAGAAAAAAATGAAAGTTTATTTGAATATTGATTTATGTCAATTTTTTTGGCTAATGTTTTTTCTCTTGGTCAAGCTATAAGCGGGTTTAAGCTTTGTTTTAGAAGATGTTTTAGATAATCAGAATAAATTGACAGTTATGGGGAATTATTAAGCGCCAATAGTGAATGGGGGCTGCTTTAGTCATACTAAATGAGTTGAATGTAACCTGCTTATAGTTGTGTTTAGTGCAAAAAACTGGCTTCCTTTTAAAGGATATTGAATGGTTTAAACGAGAGTGTAGTGGGTTGGTTTTTAGCTTTTACTGCGTTGGTAAATATCTATGCAGTGTTTATATTGATTTTCTTATTATTCGTAAGTTGGTTGCTTATATTTATCCTACACTGATTGAATCTATTGGATTTTGCAGTGCAGTATTTCAGCTAACATAAACTTCTTTGTAGGGTTAGATCAGACAAAATGCAAAGTGGTGTCAAATAAAGTTGCTTATAATGTACTCAATGTTTTAAGCCCAGATGCTTGTGATGGTTTTAATCTTCGGTTTTGCTTAATCACCAGCAAGGAAATCAAATTTTTTTTACACTAGAGATACCACACCATGAAAGTATTCCATAAACAGCCTATTAGTGTAGTGATTGGCTTAGCCTTATCGCTACAAGCGGGCAGCTTATTTGCTGCCGATTACGATTTAGTGATTGAAAATGGTCGAGTGATGGACCCTGAGACCATGTTAGATGCAGTGCTTCACGTGGGGATCAAAGACGGTAAAATTGTCGCTATCACAACTGACAAACTCGAAGGCGAACAAGTTATTGATGCAAAAGGTCAGGTGGTTGCACCTGGTTTTATCGATACCCATTTCCATTCTCTCGACGGCTTGTCTATTAAACTTGCAGCCCTTGATGGGGTCACCACCGGGATGGATTTGGAAATTGGCGCTACCCGCGTGGCGCAATGGTATGACGATAAAAAAGACGCATGGCCATTAAACTATGGTACTGGCATAAGCCACGAAGCAGCGCGTTTGGAAGTGCTTGACCCAGAAGTTAAAATTGATCGTGCCTATGATGCTCCTGATATTCTTAGTAAGTTGCGCACCGAAGCGGCCAAAGATGGGGTGAGTGGTTGGTCAGACTCAAAAGCCAACCAAGAGCAGATGAACCAAATCCTAACGATTTTGGATCAAGGTTTTAAAGAGGGCGCAATCAACCTCGCTTCAACAACCGCCTATATGCGTAATGGCTTGACCTCATTTGAAATGTACGAATCGCAAAAAGTGGCAGCCAATTGGGGACGTTTTACCGCTTCTCATACTCGTTATCACGGCAACCCAGTTAATCCAGAGGGGCAGCTAGGTTTCGATGAAGTATTTGCTAATGCGGTGGCGCTGGATGCACCATTGTTGATGCTTCACAATAACGAATTTGGTTGGTGGGAAGTTGAAGAAAAACTAAAAAAAGCGCGTGAGCAAGGCATGAATATGTGGTCAGAGTACTACCCATATGATGCCGCTTCTACGGCAATTGGCTCGTCGTTCCTCGTGCCGGAAAGTATCGAAGGCATGTTTAAGTACAAATACGAAGATATTATGTATGACCCCGAGCAGGACAAGTTCTTAAATAAAGAAGAATACCTTGCTTTGGCAGCCAAAGATCCAGGCCATTTGGTGGTTATTTTTAGTCCACCACGTAAAGATTGGTTGAAATATTTCTTACAAATTCCGCATATGACGGTTGCTGCAGACTCAATCTACTCTGGTTTAGGCGTTGATTCTTGGGATGCTGACCCTTCTGAATACAAAGGCCATCCTCGTACTGCGGGTACTCGCGGTAAAGTGTTTGCTATGGCCCGTGAAAATGGGGTTCCACTAATGTTTACTCTGGCGCAAATGTCTTATTGGCCGGCGAAACACTTGGGAGATGCGGGCTTAGAGGCGATGAAATTGCGCGGTCGTATACAACAGGGGATGGTGGCCGACATTACTATCTTCGACCCTGAAAATGTTAAAGACAACGCGACCTATAAATCGGGTGAGCAAGGGCTACCAACCAGTGGTATTTCTTATGTGATAGTGAATGGTAAGAAAGTGGTTGATCAGGGTGTATTTAAAAAAGTATGGGCTGGTCAAGCTATTCGTTATAAGCCTGAAGAAAACAGTCGTTTCAACGGTATTAATAAAGCGGCATGGTTAAAAAATATCACTATTCCAACTATTTCGGTTTCTCAGTCGGGTGCCGATGGCAATCCTACATACAATAAATAGTGGGGATTAAGATGCGATTTACGCTTATTTTAAGCGCTTTGGTGTTAGTGTCTGGCGCAGCCAGTGCTGCTTCATTGGAAGATTTTGCCAATCAAGTGAGCCCGTTAAAGCATACTGATATGAGCTCTTATAAAAAGTCAGTTAATAGTGATGTGGTTTCAAGCCCTTTATCTGAATATGCCCAAGAGGTAGGGATTGATGTATCGAAGCTATCAGCGCGGCAACGTTTAGACATGAGTTCGGATTATGGCGATAAACCTTCTCTGTCATTTTGCGATGGACATGAACATCTAACCAGCAATTAACTGATTGCTGGTTATTTATTCTTACTAGGTAATTTTTATTAGGTCACTTTGTAGTAAAACGTATGAATAGATTAACCGCTATATTGTTGAGTTTGACATGTTTTCAAATTGTCACAGTACAGGCCGAGCAAGATACTGAGAGTTCGACATTCAGCGCTGAACGTTCGGCTTTTGAGCAGTTTGTTGCACAACAAGCATTTGACTTTACTGACGCTAATATCGAAAAACTAAAACAGGGTTATGTGAAAAACTCTATGCCGATGTTTTTTTGTCAAGAGCATCAGACAATGGAGCCTGAGGTCTCAACAAATCGCGTGTTAGCCCGTCGAGAGTTGTTTAAAGCTAGTCAAAAAAATAAATTAGCCCGGTAAATAGTTAATAAACTACGCTCTTAGGCCGTTAGCGTTTGCTTTATGTGAGGCTGTATTCGTCAAGAATATGCCCAATGTACTCTTCCAATGCTTTAATTATCGACTCTCGTATTTTTATCACTTGGCTGGAGTGTAAGCTCCACAGCGAGATGGGAATTTCTAAGCCTTTTTTCAACTCATCGGTTTTAAGCTGCACCAGATTTTGTTTTACATATTCTGAATAAATCACCGAGCGCGGCAGTAGCGCCCAGCCATGGCCTAGTTGCACCAGTTTTATAATGACAGAGAGTTGATCTATGGCTTCAAAGTCAGCAGACAAGGTGACCTTATCTGCTAAACCTTCATCAATCAGTGATTGTAAAATAAGCTGTTTGGAGCTTTTCAGTTTAGCGAGCATTTGATCGCTGGAGGTTTTGGCTAGTTCGCCGCCTTTGCTACCAAATGGAACCAAAGATAAGGTTTCTAAATAGGTGGTATTAATACTATGCATCGCCTTAGCATTATGCACATTCACTAAGCCGAAATGTAATTGTCCTGATTCTAATTGTTGTTTTATTTGCTGCTGATTTCTAACAAACAGATTCACTTTTAAGTCAGGAAAATCTTTTGCTAACTGCATGCGAACATCTGCGATGGCAAGTTGTGGAAAAAAGCTAGAATAGGCAATATTAATCGCTTCTAGTTCTCCATCTGACAAATTTAAGGCCAGTTTATCAAAGGCTTTTAGTTGCTCTACCGCTTGCTTAGCATAACGATAGAGTAGCTCGGCTTCATTGCTGGGTTTTACTGACCGACCGATCCGCTCGAATAGTGGAATCATTAAAATTTCTTCTAAGTTAACAATTACTTGTCCAACTGTACTGCGGTGTTTATTAAGCAGTGCTGCGGCTTTGCTAAATGACTTTTGTTCATACACCGCCACAAATGTGTTTAATTGTTCGAGGCTAAAATTCATTAAGTGATTTCCCTAGTTATTGGGCTGCCGAGACGCTTAAAAAGTGATTCATACCAATCAATAGTTTTAGACAGATTATTATTGGTAACTTGCTAGGTTTGTCTGATCTGGTCATACAAAGGCAATTTAGTCTAGCTTATTATTGTTGGTAGCATCAAACATACCGTTGTTAAGTGGTTAGCGCGATGATTACACAGGTTTTTATATTTTTTGATTTATATGTACTCGCACTTGGCGCTCGACTAAAGTATTTAGTGCGGAGTTATAATCCTCTTTAGCTGGCTCTTGGACCTTGTCAGCTAAGTTAAATTAGGAGTTTAAAAAGGAATGAAAAAGCAACTGAGTTTTTCAATGTTGGCACTGGCTGGCTTATCGTGTTTGGCTTATCCGTTTGCAGCCCTTAGCAAGCAAGCCAAAACAGACTTTGAAAATGTTGCTGTTATGCAAGATTCCACCAGTAACTTGTCTCGTTTTGATATTTGGAATAAAACCAAGCAACACTGGCAAGAGGAATATGGTCTTCAATTAGGCATGGATTACAACATGCTGGGTTTGGGGGCAAGTGATCCCTTGGGGGAATCGAGCGCCGCTTCAGGTGCTTTACGCCTTTATGGCCAATGGGATATGGTGCATACCGATTCTGGTTCAACTGGTGGTGTGGTATTTAAGTTTGAACACCGCCACAAGTATACCGACTCATCGCCAAAGGATTTTGGCTTAAAAGATTTGGGTTATATTGGCTTTGTACATTCTTTGTATGGCGATCAAGGATTTCGAATAACTCATCTATTTTGGCGTCAATCGATGTTGAATGACCGCATGGTGGCTTATGCTGGCTTTCTCGATATGACGGATTACACCGATTTTTACCCTCTAGCCAGCCCTTGGAACGATTTTAATAACAGTGTCTTCTCAACGGGTAATGGCACTATTGGCGGCCTACCAGACGGTGGTTTGGGCCTTATGTTAGGTGGCTTTATTACCGACAAAGTATATAGCTCGGCCAGTATTATGGATGCCAAAGGCAATGCCTCAGACCTCACTCAAGGGGTAGAGGATTTATTTGACTCTGGCGCCACTTGGAAAAGTTTTGAAATAGGTTATACCCCGTCGCGAGAGATGCTGTTTATTCAGAATGCCCATGTTAGTTTTTGGCAGCGTGATGCGGTGGCTGGCGATTTAAAAGGCCACGGGCTAAATCTTAATATTTCCGGATTACTGGGTCAGCAATGGCTACCATTTTTCCGCGCTGGCTGGGCTAAAGATGGCGGGGCCATGTACGATGCCTCCGTTAGCGCCGGTTTTGGTTATATGCCCACTGCGCGCTCTCAAGATATGCTCGGCTTTGCACTGAACTGGGCTAGCCCCATGGCGAGTACATTTGGTGGAATTAATTTTGATGATCAATATACGATGGAGTTGTATTACCGCGCTCAAGTGACACCTTGGCTGCAGTTGTCACCCGGAGTTCAGTTGATGAACTATACCGCGATTGATCTGCAAGCGATTGAGTCAGGTAATTTAGCCAATGTATTTATTGAAGACAAAACCAATCTAGTATTTGCTTTAAAAGCACGCTTCGTTTTTTAGCTAGAGCCAAGATAGCCGTTGTTTAAGTCGGCTTGATGTTAACGATTAAGTTGGAGCTTAAGTACTTGGTAAGCTTATGGGAAAACCATAGTGCCCTATATGCAGGCGGCCTTATCAGGCCGCTTATTATTTTATATAGGTTTTTGAGCTAGCGCTTGCCTTGGTTTTGCTACTTTACTTGCCGATACAGAAGCTAGTGAAGATGCGGCTTAGCAGATCGTCGGAGCTAAATTCGCCGGTGATCTCACTTAAGGCTTGTTGTACTAGGCGTAGTTCTTCGGCAAGCAGTTCGCCGGCTTGGTAAACCTCTAGTTGGGTTTTACCATTATCTAGGTGTTCGGCAGCTTGCTCTAAGGCATTAAGGTGGCGACGACGTGCCATAAATCCGCCTTCTAGGTTGCCGGTAAAGCCCATGCACTGTTTGAGGTGGGCTTTTAATTCAGTTAGACCTAATTCGGTTTTGGCTGAGATTTTAAATACCGGATGGCCATGATCCATCACCACATCGAGGCTTTCCCCGGTAATATCGGCTTTGTTACGCACTACCGTCATGCCCATGTTAGGCGGCAGTTTAGCGACAAATTCTGGCCAGATTTTCAGCGGGTCAAGCTGGTCTGTGGTGGTGCCATCCACCATAAACAATACCCGATCAGCATTATTAATTTCATCCCAAGCGCGCTCGATACCAATTTGTTCAACTACATCGGCGTCATCACGCAAACCGGCGGTATCAATGATGTGCAGTGGCATGCCATCGATATGAATGTGCTCGCGCAATACATCACGAGTGGTGCCGGCAATGTCGGTAACAATGGCGGCCTGTTTCCCAGCTAAGGCATTCAGTAAGCTCGATTTACCCGCATTGGGGCGCCCAGCTATGACTACTCGCATACCTTCACGTAGCAAAGAACCTTGGCGTGCTTGCGCCTGTACTGCACTGAGTTCATCAATGATAGCGTAGAGATCGCTTTGTACTTTGCCGTCACTGAGAAAATCGATTTCTTCTTCAGGAAAATCGATAGCCGCCTCAACGTAGATCCGCAAACGGGTGACGTTTTCTACCAAGCTATAGATTTTGTTAGAAAACTCTCCCTGCAGCGACTGTAGGGCACTTTTAGCCGCTTGCTCGCTGGTAGCTTCAATTAGGTCTGCAATGGCCTCTGCTTGGGCTAGGTCGAGCTTGTCGTTAAGAAAAGCGCGTTCGCTAAACTCTCCGGGGCGAGCCATGCGTAAGCCTTCAATTTGGCTGATTTCACGGATCAGCATATCTATTACCACTGGGCCACCATGACCTTGTAGCTCTAATACGTCTTCGCCGGTAAAGGAGTGAGGGCCTTTAAAGAATAAGGCGATGCCTTGGTCTAAGGTATCTCCCTGTAGGTTCTTAAATGCCAAATAATCGGCATAACGAGGCTTGGGGCACTTACCCAATAATTGTTCTGCTACCTGTTGCGATAAGGGGCCGGAAACACGAATAATGCCTACGCCGCCGCGTCCCGGTGCTGTTGCCTGTGCCACTATGGTATCAGTTGAACTCATGCTGACTCTCTTTGCTCTTGCGGTAAAAATAAAAATGCCATTCAGCTTTCACTGAATGGCATTTTAGCACTCTCGCTAAACTTTGTGCTTAGCGTTTATGCAATCCTTTTTTCTCAAGGTTACGGTAAATCAGAGTTTGCTGAATTAGTGTAACCACGTTACTCATTAACCAGTATAGAACTAGACCTGCTGGGAACCAGAGGAAGAATACAGTGAAGATAACCGGCATGAATTGCATGATCTTCGCTTGCATTGGGTCGGCTACGGTAGTCGGAGACATCTTCTGAATGAAGAACATGCTCACGCCCATTAGCACTGGCAAAATGTAGTAAGGGTCTTGTACTGACAAGTCAGTAATCCAACCAAAGAATGGCGCATGACGAAGCTCAACGCTTTCCATTAATGACCAGTACAAGGCGATGAAAATCGGCATTTGTAGCAAGATAGGGAAACAGCCACCCAGTGGGTTAACTTTCTCTTTCTTGTATAACTCCATCATGCCTTGAGACATTTTCTGACGATCGTCGCCATACTTCTCACGTAGCGCTGCCATTTTGGGTTGTAGCAAACGCATTTTCGCCATAGAGGTGTATTGCGCTTTGGTGAGTGGATACATGATACCTTTCACCGTGAAGGTGATTAGGATAATCGCGATACCCCAGTTTCCAACAAAACTATGGAAGAACTTAAGCAATTTAGACAGTGGCTGAGCAATAAACCACAACCAGCCGTAATCTACGGTAAGGTCTAGGTGCTTGGCGGCTTCTGCCATTTGCTCTTGTAGTTTAGGACCAACCCATAAGCTAGAGCTTAGTTGCTCACTCTGGCCTGGTGCAACAGAGTGGGCTGGGGCTTTATAACCCATGAACACAAAACCGTTATTGGCGTTTGAGTACAATTGGTTGGTGCTATTTTCGTCAGGTAACCAAGCGGTAACGAAGTAGTGCTGCATCATGGCTACCCAGCCACCAGTGGTGGTGACGTTTAGGTTAGCTTTCTGCATGTCTTTGATTTTGTATTTAGAGTAACGGGTTGAGTCACTCGAGTAAGCACCACCGCGATAAACCGGCATTACCATGCTTGATTTATGCTCTTTTTCGGTTTGCTTAAGTTGGCCATATAACTGCAGGTTTAGCGCTTGCTCACTGTTGTTGGTCACGTCATAAGTCACGTCAACATCGTAGCTGCCACGCTTAAGGGTGAAGCTTTTAGTGAAAAGGTTGCCGGCTTGGTCTTGGTAAGTCATAGCCACAACCACTTGGTCTTCGCCTTCAGCTAGCTCGAAGTTAGAGCTGCTTACTTTATAGATAGGGCGACCATTGGCGCTGGCATCTGGGCCGTCGCGACCAATCAAACCACTTTGCGCAATATAGGTGAAGTTAGCATCCTCTTCTAAAAGAACGAAAGGCTCGCTAGATTCTTCTTCAATTGGGTAGGCTAATAACTCGCCACTAACAACATCACCACCTTGAGAGCTAATTTTTAGCTTTAGTACGTCGGTGGTTACAGTGATTAACTGACCTGCGCTAGTCGCTTGAGTTAAGTCTGAATCATCAGAAGACGTCGCACTTGCTGGCACATCAGGATGCGCGCCGGCTGGCGTGGCGTTAACAGTATTGGTCGCAGTAATCACTTCCGGCTGCGGGCCGTAATCTTTTTGCCATTGCTGATATATAAGAAAACTTACAAACAGCAACCCAATTATCAGTAAATTGCGTTGAGATTCCATAATATTAGTTAATCACTATTGGTTTTTTTGGAACCTGGAACCGGATCATGTCCGCCAGGATGTAGTGGATGGCATTTTAATAGACGTTGGCTTGCTAACCAACAACCTTTTATCACACCGTGCAAATTTATTGCTTCAATCGCATAATCTGAACACGTAGGCGTAAAACGGCAGCGCGGTCCAAGCAAAGGACTTATCAAATATTGATAAGCTTTGATGGGCAATATCGCTAAGCTTCGCAACGGCGCGAAAGTCTTCGCCATGATTTCTCCAGCATTTTACTTATTTCTTGATTGCTTAAATCAGCAATTCCGTGTTTAGAGATAAGCACAATATCAACAGCGGGTAACTGATGCTGATGTAATCGAAAACTCTCTCTTACCAAGCGTTTAATACGATTGCGACCTACGGCAAGCTTAATGCTTTTTTTGGAAACGGCTAGGCCTAGTCGTGGATGAGCTAAGGTATTAGGTTTGGCAAGGATGGTGAGTTGAGGAGTACCCACACGAACGGGGTTGGAGAATACGTGTTTGAAATGCATGGGAGTTAACAAACGTAACTCCCTGCCGAACGAATGTCTTTGCATTAATTATGCAGACAAACGTGCGCGACCTTTGGCACGACGACGAGCCAAAACTTGGCGGCCGTTTTTAGTTGCCATGCGAGCGCGAAAACCGTGGCTACGCTTACGCTTTAGTACGCTTGGTTGAAAAGTACGTTTCATAGTTATTACTCTGCTAGCTAGTTTTTTACTGTACAGTCGGTGCAATTAACCGAAATGGTTGGCGCACCGGGTAAAAAAGAGGCGAAATTCTAATCATTCGCCCCTTCTAAGTCAAACGAAATATCGTTTAATCTTAAATCGTTTTGCCTGGAAGATCTTTTAGATCCTGCGGCGGCATTATAGTGCTACTAATTATAGCTGCAAGTGATCTCTACTATTCAATTGCATCTCTTTTTAGTATTCGCGAAATAAACTGTTGAGTTCTTGGATCTTTTGGTTGAGTAAACAGTTGCTCCGGCGGACCTTGTTCAACAATATTACCATCACTCATAAATACGACTCGGTCGGCCACTTCGCGGGCAAAGGCCATTTCATGGGTGACGATCAGTAAGGTTTGCTTACGCTTGGCTAACATTTTTATTAAGCCAAGTACCTCACCCACCCATTCTGGATCCAATGCCGAGGTGGGTTCGTCAAATAGAATGGCTTGGCTTGGGGTAGCCATGGCTCGGCCAATACCAATACGTTGTTGCTGGCCCCCAGAAAGTTGGCTTGGGTATTGTTTGGCTTTATCGGCGAGGCCAATATCAGCAAGAATTTGTCTTGCCTTAGTGAGTGCAGTCGCCTTGTCTTGTTTCCATACGGTAATTAAGGCTTCGGCTATATTCTGTTCCGCGTTTAAGTTGGCAAATAATGAGTAGTTTTGAAATACAAAGGCAAACTTTCGGCGTAACGCTATGATCTCACTGGCATGGTGTTGCTCAGCATTGACCGTTAGACCATCGACACTAATTATGCCGCTGTCTGCTTGCTCTAGGAAGTTTAGGCAACGTAAAAAAGTCGATTTTCCTGTGCCTGAAGGGCCGATAATAGCCACAACTTCGCCTTCATTCACCTCAAAGTCGATACCATTTAATACTTTTTGCCCATTAAAGCTTTTATGTAAGTTGGCTACTTTGATCATGCTAATAGGCCTTTGCTAAACGTTTTTCGGCGAGGTTTTGCACTTGGGTAAACACTGCCACTACCGCCCAATAAATCAGCGCAACGGCTAAGAAGGCTTCAAAAAACTTAAAGCTACTCGACGCTTCCATTTGTGCTTTTGCCATAATTTCTGCCACACCCAAAGTGAACGCTAAAGAGGTGCTTTTGATCATATCTATCAGATAATTCATTAGTGAGGGCAATGCGGTTCGCAGTGCTTGGGGCAGAATAATGCGCTGTAAGGCCTGAATACGTGTCATGCCAAAGGCATAGCTGGCATCCCATTGGCTATTGTTTATGGAGGTGATTGCAGCGCGAATGCTCTCTGCCTTATAAGCTGCAAAGTGCAAGCTTAAACCGATAACAGAGGCACTAAAGGCATCAATACCTATCATAAATGGAAACAGTTGTGGCAGGCCGTAGTACAAAATAAATAGCTGAACTAACAGCGGCGTCCCTCGAAAAAAGGAAATAAACACCACTGAAAACTGATTCAAAACTGGCAGCTTGAATACTCGAACCAATGCCAATATTAGCGCTAAAATTAACGCGAAAATGGCTGCAATTGCAGCCATCTCCATGGTTGTAGCCAAATACTTAAACAGTATTGGGAACAGTTCAATCATGTAGCCAAAGTCAAAGCTAGACATTATTGGGTGATGTCTCCGTCAAACCATTTTTGGGAAATTGCGCTAAGTGTGCCATCTTTACGCATAGCTGCAAGGCTAGCGTTAACTTGTTGTTGTAGGGCTTGGCCAGCCGCATTATTTTTAAATGGCATGGCGTTTTCAATGGTTTCAAAAGGTTGCCCTGCTAATGCTAGTGGTAGACCCGATTTTTTAATCAGCGCTAGAGAAGATACGCGGTCCATCACAAAGGCATCGGAACGACCTAATGCTACATCTTGCTCGATACCGGTGTCGTAAGTAGCAATGTTAATTTGCTGCTCTTCATCGTGTTTGCGTAGTAGTTGTTCGAAGTTGGAGCCAAGGTTAACCGCAACTTTTTTACCTTTTAGGTCATCAATACCGTTAATTTCTTGGTTGCCTTTACGTACTACGATTTGCGCACCGTCAATAACATAAGGTGTTGAAAACAAGTATTTCGCCTTACGTTCGTCGGTGATGGTGATTTGGTTAGAAATAGTATCGATTCGGCCGGTTTCTAACATGCCAAATAGGCCTGAAAAGTTTGCGGTAACAAATTCTACTTGCCAGTCATTACGCTTGGCTAATTCATTCCAAACATCAACTTCAAAACCTTGTAGTTGGTCCTGTTTAACAAAGGTAAACGGAAAATAGCGTCCAGACATGCCTACTTTTACGTTTTGTTGGGCAAATGCTGACCATGGTCCTAAGCTAAGTACCAGTAATCCAAGTAATAAACGAGATTTATTCAATAGTTTCATTTTTATTTGTCTGCAAATTTAGTTATCTATAGTAAAAAATACTAATTTATAGTGGCTGTGTACACAAATACGCTGTAGTTATATCAAATAACTAAGTCGTAATTTTGCTCAAATAATGTTATTCACATTTTTGTTATCTGCTTGTGAATAATTCATAAGAAACCTAGAGTTTAAGCGGCTTCCGGTATAAAATAGACGGTCTTTTTGGGTAATAACGCGGAGTGGCTAGTGAGTGGGTCTCTTTGGCAGCAAATCTTAGTTCGATTACAAGATGAATTGCCGGCAACAGAATTTAGTATGTGGATCCGACCACTTCAAGTAGAGCAAGGTGCCGAGCTATTGGTGTTATATGCGCCTAATCGCTTTGTATTAGATTGGGTGAAAGATAAATACCTGATTAGAGTAAATGCCTTACTTGAAGAGTTTTGTGGTAGTGACAAGCCAGGTTTGCGCTTTGAGGTGGGCAGTAAACCACTTAGCAGAACCTTGAGCGCAGACTTAAATAGTCGTCATTCCGCTTCATCAGGCGCTAGTCCTTCGCCAGTGAGTAATCACGACAGCGGTAAAAGCTGGGACAAAGAACCAGCTGTAAAATCTGCTTTAGAAGCTAATCACCGTAATAATATCAATGCTACTTACCAGTTCGATAACTTTGTAGAGGGTAAGTCAAACCAGTTGGCTAGAGCTGCGGCGACCCAAGTGGCTAATAATCCGGGTGGCGCTTATAACCCATTGTTTCTTTATGGGGGTACCGGCTTGGGTAAAACTCACCTACTGCATGCAGTAGGGAACGGCATCATCAATAGTAAGAAAAATGCCAAAGTGGTTTATATGCATTCTGAACGTTTTGTTCAGGATATGGTAAAAGCGTTACAAAACAATGCGATAGAAGACTTTAAACGTTATTACCGGAGTGTTGATGCTCTGCTTATCGATGATATTCAGTTTTTCGCCAATAAAGAGCGCTCTCAAGAAGAATTTTTTCATACCTTTAATGCGCTGCTAGAAGGTAATCAGCAAATTATTCTTACCAGCGACCGCTACCCGAAAGAAATCGACGGGGTAGAAGATCGGCTTAAGAGCCGCTTTGGTTGGGGCTTGACGGTGGCGATTGAGCCACCAGAGTTAGAGACGCGCGTGGCCATCTTAATGACCAAGGCAAGTGAAAATAATATTCGTTTGCCAGACGAAGTGGCCTTCTTTATCGCTAAGCGCTTACGCTCTAATGTTCGTGAGTTAGAAGGCGCGCTCAACCGAGTTATTGCGAATGCTAATTTTACTGGACGGGCGATTACTATCGACTTTGTGCGAGAAGCCTTACGTGATTTATTGGCGCTGCAAGAGAAGTTGGTGACCATTGATAATATTCAGAAAACAGTGGCTGAATATTACAAGATTAAAGTGGCAGATTTGTTGTCTAAACGACGCTCTCGCTCGGTTGCTCGGCCACGTCAGTTGGCCATGGCCTTAGCCAAAGAGTTAACCAACCATAGCTTGCCTGAAATCGGTGACGCTTTTGGTGGACGCGACCATACCACGGTATTACATGCTTGCCGCAAAATTTCTCAGTTGAAAGAAGAAAGTCACGATATTAAAGAAGACTATCAAAATCTCATTCGTACCTTGTCGTCATAATTGGAGAGGCCCTACTAGACATGCAATTTAGTATTAATCGAGAGCAACTGCTAAAACCGCTTCAACAAGTAAGTGCTGCTTTGGGCGGGCGACCCACGATTCCCATTCTAGGGAATGTGCTGTTGGACATCAGTAATCAGCAGTTATCGATTACCGGCACCGATATGGAGGTAGAGCTGATTGCCACCTTACCTCTAGAAAATACCGTTAATGACGGGCGAGTAACGGTTCCTGCGAAAAAGTTTGTTGATATTTGTCGTGGCCTACCGGAAGGTTGTGAAATTCACTGTAAGGCCGATGATCATCGTTTAGTACTGAAGTCTGGGCGCAGTCGTTTTTCTCTTGCCACCTTGCCTGCAAGCGATTTTCCTAATGTTGAAGATTGGCAAAGTCAGCAGGTGATTCAGTTGACCCAAGGTCAATTGAAAAACCTGATTGATAGCACCCAGTTCTCCATGGCTAGCCAGGATGTTCGCTACTATCTAAACGGCATGTTATTTGAAACCGATGAGAAAGGTCTAAAGACCATTGCTACAGACGGCCACCGTTTAGCTTTGGCTGAGCAAAGCATTAATCAGCCGGGTTTACAGGCGCAACAAGTGATTGTGCCGCGCAAAGGTGTTATTGAATTGTCGCGGATGCTAGAGCATGAAGATCAGCTAGTTGAGTTACATATTGGTAGCAATAATTTGCGAGCTTGTATTCAAAACTTCACCTTTACCAGTAAATTAGTTGATGGACGTTTTCCTGACTACCGTCGTGTATTGCCAGCAAACAGTGATAAGGCTTTAGTCTCGGGTAGGGAAGAGCTGAAACAGGCTTTTTCTCGAGCCGCCATTTTGTCTAACGAGAAATTCCGCGGTGTGAGATTACAACTACAGTCTGGCTCGTTAAAAATAACTGCGAATAATCCTGAACAGGAAGAAGCAGAAGAAATTTTAGATGTGGACTATAACGCCGAAGATTTAGAAATTGGCTTCAACGTTGTTTACGTATTGGACGTATTAAACGCCCTTAAATGCGAGCAGGTTCGCGTTAATATGAGCAATAGCAATAGTAGTGCTTTAATCGAAGATGCTGAGCAAACAGGTAAAGCTATGTACGTTGTTATGCCAATGCGACTTTAATTGGCTAGTTAATGCATATTCAAAGCTTAGGCTTGCAGCACTTTAGAAATATCGACGCGGCTAGCCTGTCCTTGAACCCTCAGCTAAATGTGATTCTGGGGAATAATGGAAGCGGTAAGACCAGCGTACTAGAGGCGATTTATTACCTAGGCTTTGGCCGGTCTTTTCGCAGTAATCGACCCAGTAAGGTCATTAGCTATCAGAAAGACAGCTTTGTGGTTTTTGCTCAACTAGAGCAGCACAAAATTGGCTTACAGAAATTTAAAAGCGGTGATACCGCGTTAAGAATAAACCAAGAAAATGTTAGAAGTCAGGCGGTATTAGCCTCTCTGTTGCCTTTGCAAATACTTCATCCAGAAGGCTATGCCTTGGTTGATGGTAGCCCTAAGTATCGACGAGCGTACTTGGATTGGGGAGTGTTTCACGTGGAACATCAGTTCCACAGTGCTTGGCAAAATTATAAGCGGCTATTAAAGCAGCGTAATGCTTTGCTCAAGCAAACTCGAAATTACCAAGACTTGAGTTACTGGGATAAACAATTAGTTGAGTTGGCAGAAGTAGTTAGCCTACTTAGAGCAAAGTATGTAAAGAGTATTAGTCAAAGCTTGTCTCAGTTGGTAGGGGAGTTTCTACCTGAGTACAGTTTTGAACTCAGCTTTTATAAGGGCTGGGATGATAAGAGTTCGTTAAGTGAATTGCTTAGCACAAGTTTTTCGCGAGATAGATTGATGGGGTTCACTCAATATGGCCCTCATAAAGCAGACTTAAAGTTTAAATTTAACGGTATTAACGCAGTTGATTTAATCTCTAGAGGACAGCTGAAGCTGTTTGTTTGTGCATTGATTTTGGCTCAAGGTCAGCATGCAGAGCAAATTAGCGGTAATAAAACCATCTATCTTATCGACGATTTTGCGGCCGAGCTAGATAGCGCAAAACGAAGCCTACTTGCTAAGTGCTTGCAACGAAATGGGTCTCAAGTGTTTGTTTCAGCAATTGAAGAACAAATGCTAGATGGATTTGATTTAGAAGGATGCACAATGTTTCACGTGGAACATGGTGTTATCAACGACTATAAAACGAGAGTAAAACATGGCTGAAAATGAATATGGCTCATCAAGTATTAAGGTATTAAAAGGCCTTGATGCGGTAAGAAAACGTCCTGGGATGTATATTGGTGATACCGATGATGGCTCAGGTTTACATCACATGGTATTCGAAGTTGTAGATAACTCTATCGATGAAGCATTAGCCGGCCACTGTCAGGATGTTGTTGTTACTATTCATAGTGACGGTTCAGTGTCTGTATCAGATGATGGCCGCGGTATTCCCGTTGATCTCCATGAAGAAGAAGGGGTATCTGCCGCAGAAGTTATTATGACGGTACTACACGCCGGTGGTAAATTTGATGATAACTCCTATAAAGTGTCTGGTGGTTTACATGGGGTAGGTGTTTCGGTAGTAAATGCCTTATCTATTAAACTACAGCTAACTATTAAGCGCCAAGGTCATGTTTACGAGCAGTTTTACACTTTAGGTGAACCCGATGCACCTTTGGCCAAAGTAGGCGACACCGATAAAACCGGTACTGAATTACGCTTCTGGCCAAGCGCAGAGATTTTCTCTGACACTACTTTCCATTACGATATTCTAGCTAAACGTCTACGTGAGTTATCGTTCCTCAATTCAGGTGTGTCGATCATCTTAAACGATGAGCGAGATGGTAAGCAGGATCACTTCTGTTACGAAGGTGGTATTCAAGCCTTCGTTTCTTACTTGAATACCAATAAAACCCCGATTCATGATAAAGCCTTTAGCTTCAATCTAGAGCGAGAAGACGGTATTGCCGTTGAAGTTGCTATGCAGTGGAATGACGGTTTCCAAGAAAATATCTACTGTTTTACTAACAATATTCCTCAGCGTGATGGCGGGACTCACCTTGCTGGTTTTAGGGCGGCGTTAACTCGAACCCTAAATAGCTATATGGAAAAGGAAGTAAACAAGAAAGAGAAGAGCAGTGCTACCGGTGATGATGCCCGTGAAGGCTTAACTGCGGTTATCTCTGTGAAGGTTCCAGATCCTAAATTTTCAAGCCAGACTAAAGATAAACTGGTTTCTTCGGAAGTGAAATCTGCAGTAGAACAAGCAATGGGCGAAAAGCTCAGCGATTACCTGCTTGAGAATCCACAAGAAGCTAAGATTATCACTCAGAAAATTATTGATGCAGCCCGAGCTCGTGAGGCGGCGCGTAAAGCCCGAGATATGACTCGTCGTAAAGGCGCCTTGGACTTAGCAGGCTTACCCGGTAAGTTGGCCGACTGTCAGGAAAAAGACCCAGCTCTTTCTGAACTATACATAGTGGAGGGTGATTCTGCGGGTGGTAGTGCTAAACAGGCGCGTAACCGTAAGAATCAGGCGATTTTACCACTTAAAGGTAAAATTCTAAACGTAGAGAAGGCTCGCTTCGACAAGATGCTGTCTTCGCAAGAAGTTGCCACGTTAATTACTGCCTTGGGGTGTGGGATTGGTCGTGATGAATATAATCCAGATAAAACCCGTTATCATCAAATCATCATCATGACCGATGCTGACGTGGATGGTTCTCACATCCGTACTCTGTTATTGACCTTCTTCTACCGCCAAATGCCGGAGATTATTGAGCGCGGTTACATCTATATTGCTCAACCACCTTTGTATAAGGTGAAAAAGGGTAAGCAAGAGCGTTATGTAAAAGATGAAGAATCCTTAACAGAATACCTTACCTCCTTGGCTTTGGATAACGCTGGACTCTATGTGAATGCCGAAGCTCCTGCTATTTCCGGTGAACATTTAGAAAGTTTGGTTAGCCAGTACCGCCGCGTCTGGAAAAATAATGAACGTTTATCACGTCGTTACCCTATATCTTTACTAAGCCAAATGGTTTACCAACGTTGCTTAAGTGTGGATGAGCTGAAAGAACCGACGGGATTAGCGCAATGGGCTAATGAATTAATTGAGCCAGTTAATGCTGAGTTGCCTAGTGGTAATTACTATACGGTTGAAGTGGAGAAACACCAAGAACGTGATATTTACTTCCCGGTGTTTACCTTGCGTCAACATGGCGTAGATACCGCCTTTAAGTTTGAATCTGACTTTTTTGCGTCAAACGACTACAAAGATATTTGCAGCCTTTATGATAACTTAAATAATCTTATCGAAGAGGGCGCATATATTAAGCGTGGCGAAAAAGTTAAGCCGGTAAGTAGCTTTGAAGAAGCGTTGAACTGGTTAATGTCTGAATCGCGTCGAGGCCTCTATATTCAACGTTATAAAGGTTTGGGTGAGATGAACCCCGATCAATTATGGGAAACTACCATGGATCCGGAAACTCGTCGCATGCTAAGAGTTACTGTTGAAGATGCTATCGCTTGTGACCAATTGTTCACTACCTTAATGGGTGATCAGGTTGAGCCGCGTCGTCACTTCATCGAAGACAATGCCTTGAACGTTGAAAACCTAGACGTTTAAGCATCTGCTCCTGTTTTTAATCCAGCAAAAGGCAATATGAAAATATTGCCTTTTTTGTACTTGAAAGCCAAAAGATTGCCCCTATATATAGTTATAACGCAGCGCCACATTGGCTGGGCTACGTAATAAACGGTGCAGCGTTAATGCTGGCCACAACAATTTATTGCTCTATGAGGATAAACAAATATGCGTAATCAATATGACTTTTCTCCACTTTATCGTACTGCTATTGGCTTCGATCGTTTAGCTAATTTCATTGAAGCGGCTTCTAACCAAAGCGCTCAAGCACAAAGTAACGGCTATCCTCCTTATAACATCGAAGCGCTAGATGAAAATTATTACCGTATTACCTTAGCTGTAGCTGGTTTTAGCGAAGACGAGCTAACTATTGTGGCTCAAGAAAATGCCTTAGTGGTAACGGGTACTAAGCAGAAGAAAAACGAGCAAACTAAATTTTTACACCAAGGCATTGCGGAACGAGGATTCGAGCGCAAGTATCAAATAGCCGATCATGTGAAAGTGAAAGCGGCTAACTTGGAAAATGGCTTGTTGCAAATAGACTTGGAAAGAAAAATTCCAGAAGCGTTAAAACCTAAACAAATCCCAATTAATGGCAAGTTGCGGGTTGAAGCTTTAGACGCTAAATCAGCCTGATAGCAAAGTAAGATAAATGAAGGAAGGGCCTTTTAGGCCCTTTTTTGTTAGCTTAATAATGGATTAACTACATCGGCTAATATCTCTATTCCGCGTTTTACTTGCATTTCGCTTTGCGCGAAGTTGAGGCGTATACACTCTTGAGTGTGCTGCCACTCGTTGCTGATTCCGGGGAAGAAGTAGCTGCCGGGAACGATTAACAAACCCTCTTGCTTAAGACGCTGATAGAGCTGCTTATCGCTGATGCTTAAGCCTTCAAACCACAGCCATAAAAACATCGCACCTTCTGATTTATGTATTTTGAATTGCGCAGATGGAATAGCCTGTTGCAGCCATTTTATCGCCTGTTCAGATTTCTGCTGATAATAGGGTTTAATGATGTTGTTGCTCGCATCGAGTAGACTGTTATCTTTAAGCATTTCGTTAGCGAGTGCAGGGCCAACTCCGCCTGGCGATAGGTTAATGATTCCAGAAAGGTTGCTTATGGCTTTTACCGTTTCAGGTTTAGCTATCACAATCCCACAGCGTGCCCCGGGTAAACCCAACTTAGATAAGCTTAAACAGAGTATGGTGTTTTCATCCCAATAGGGAGTGGCTTCGTGAGTAAAAATCAAATTAGGAAAAGGCAGCCCGTAGGCGTTATCGATTAGCAAGGGGATGTTATGTTGTTTGGCTAATTGCGATAACTTAAGTAGCTCTTTATCGGTAATAACATTACCGGTGGGGTTGGTGGGTCTGGAAACACAGATTAACCCAATGGTTTCATCAATATTAAGTTGTTCAAAATCAACATGATACTTGAATTGGCGCCCCTCAAGTAGTTCTATACTAGGTTTAGCTCCAACAAATAAATCGTCACTAAGCCCACTGTCTTCATAGCCGATATATTCAGGGGCTAGAGGAAACAATACTTTTTTGTTTGGCTTTCCTTTTCCGGCAAACAAATTAAAAAGGTAGAAAAAAGCCGTTTGGCTGCCATTAGTTAATGCAATATTGTCTTCATCAATATCCCATTGGAATTCATTTCTAAAAAATATGGCTAAGTTGGATATAAATTCCTTATTTCCTTTGGGGGCATCGTAGTTACATAAGGCTTTTAGCAGATTTTGATTGTCTAGACTGCGGCGCAGATGCTGGTCGAATATGGCATTCATGGCCGGGATCTGTGCTGGGTTGCCACCACCCAACATAATCATTTCATCGCCAGCTCTAATCCCTTCATCAAGGTCATCCATTAACTGAGTTATACCAGCGTGGCGAGTAAACTTATTACCAAAACTCGAATACGTCATAACTTTCCCTTTGTCTTGAAGCCGTCACCTTAGCAAAAATCTAGCTTGAAAAACATTACTCAAATAGCAGCAATTATCTCTGTTGGTAAGCAGGGCATAGATATGAAAAAAGCGGCCGAAGCCGCTTAGTTAGTCGTTGATGTGCTTTGCCCTTAGTGACTTGTTTGTCCGGCAAATACTACCACTACCGCATCATCACCTTTACGGCGTTCAAATACATAAGGCTGTTGACTTAGTTGCTTGTGCTCGCCCGCGCCTACCGCTTGGTGCCGTTTACGGAACTGTAGCAGCTTCTGCCAGTGTTTATGTACCGCAAGGCGTTGTTCGTCCAGTTGATCCCAGTTCATGTCTGAGCGGGTCGCCTGATGCTTATCCGAGCTACGAGGGCCTTTCTCTCTTGCGGTTTCATCACCGTAAAATACCTGTACTGCCGTAGGCATCAACAAGAATGCCGAGCCCAGTTGTTTTTGCTGCTCGAAATCCTTACTAATACTGCCGTAGGCAAGGCGAGTATCATGAGATGACACATAGCTCAGTAATTTACCATCGCGCTGTGTCAGTACCTTAGCGTAACGCTCATAACCTTCTTCCATATCAGCCAAACAGTTCATGCCTTTTTGGGCAAGGTCGGTTTGGTAAGTAAAGTCGATTAAAGAATCAAAGCCACTGGCATATAGGCGAGAGTTGTTTAGACCTTGTCCCCAAAACTCACCAGTCATCCAGAACTCATTATCGTCTAAGACCTTATCTGGATTGTTCTGTTTCCATTCATTAAAGGCCTTGCTAGACGCGAGTTTTAATTGTTGCCAAGCTTCTGGTTCAACGTGTTTAACGGTATCAGCACGGAAGCCATCGATACCATATTCTCTTACCCAATCAGATAACCAAGTGACGAGATAATCGCGGACTGTAGCGCCTGGGATTTCCACTGCTTTAGTGTCGGGTTTGTTTTTGTAAAAAGGTGGTAGGCCAACCACTTTGTCTGATTCGGTTTGGAAGTCAGGTAAATAAGCCAGCGACATTTCAAAATCACTTGGACCGGGATTTGGGTAACCCGAAATATCTGTTCTTACCCAGTCTGGCCCCCACCATTTTACCCAACCTGCGCGGTTGCCGTAGTCGATGTAGTCGTTAAAACTATGCCAAGTTTCGCCTTTGCCTGGGGTCCAGTCAGTCCACTTTTCTCCAAGGTAGGTTTCGATGGGCACGTCATAGTCTTGCGTGGCGCCAAACTTAAACTCTTGCATATCGGCGAGGGTCGCGTAACCGGTGTGATTCATTACGATATCCATGACTACGCGAATACCTTTAGCATGAGCGCTGTCGACGAACTGTTTAAATTCCTCGGCGCTGCCCATGTTTTGATCCATAACTGTATAGTCTTGAGCGTAGTAACCATGGTAGCCATAGTGCTTGAATTCACCACGCATACCGCCGCCGACCCAGCCGCGGATTTGTTCGTAGGGTGCGGTAATCCAAATGGCATTGATACCAAGATCTTCAATGTAATCGAGCTTTTCTGTTAAACCTGCAATATCGCCGCCGTGGAAGGTGCCGATTTCATTTTGGCCGTCTTTGCTACGTCCATAGCTATTATCATTGTCTGGGTTGCCGTTATAGAAGCGATCGGTAATCACGAAGTATACCGACGCGCTGTCCCAGTTAAACTGGTCGGCGGTTTTAGTGGTTGGTTCGAGTAACAACAGGCCTCCGCTTTCTGGGGCCGGGGTAAAGGTGACTTTTCCTTGGTAAACGGTACTAACTTGACCACTGTAGAAATCTTTAACAGCGGTGCCTTCTTCAAAGCTCTTGCTTACGTCTACTGTAATGGGCTGACCGTCCCATTGCAGACACTGCTGGCTCTGTTTTAGTGCTTGTTGTGAACTTGTCGACGTAGCTATTGTGTTTTGGTTGGCATCGTTGGATGCACAACCCGCGATAGCCATGCTGACCAAGCAGCCCAATAGGGCAGGATTAATTACTTGCTGCATTGTTTAGTTCCATATCTAATTTCTGTTGACCATATAAAAAAAGCCCCAGTTGGGGCTTTTAACTAGCGTAGCTAGGATTACATCTGTTCTTTTTCGATGTAAACAACAGGGATCTCTTCAGACCAGTCTAGGAAGAAACGATATACACCGTCTTCTTCTGGAGTAAATTTGAAGTTATCGAAAGCTGAACATTTATTAGATTGACGACGTTCGCCAACTTTGATGTCTGCTTCACCAGATAGGAAACCGAAGTTAGTACCACATTGCCATGCAGCATCACCAAATTTCCAC
Source organism: Agarivorans sp. (assembly GCF_050295395.1). NCBI lineage: Bacteria > Pseudomonadati > Pseudomonadota > Gammaproteobacteria > Alteromonadales > Alteromonadaceae > Agarivorans > Agarivorans sp. Next base: position 8,341 of record NZ_JBNKPP010000002.1, on the reverse strand, counting down.
TCGTAAGGTTGGCCGTCCGCAATTAAAGGCTCGTCAACAGCAGAAGTAGCAGACCAAACATTTTCTTTACCTTCAACGGGTTGAAGTTTGAATTCAGGAGCCGCATCCCACCAAGTGAATACACCGCGTAGGTATACATCACGTGTTAATTTGCTATTTGAATCGCCAGAAGCACAACCTGCTGCAAGAACGGTGACTAGTGCTAGCACACCTGCTTTCATAATATTTTTAAGCATTTCTAATTCCTTTCTTTTTTATAGCTTTCCTTTGTCTTTGCAGACAAAACATTACGTAATGAGCTTAACTCAGCACCAGTTATAGCGAAGCTAGTCGTGAAAAAACGTGCCAAGCTCACACTCCCAAGCTGAAAAGGATTTCAAGATTCACGGGAAATTATTAAAACAGTTAAGTAGATCAAAAAAAGCCGCTTAATTAGAAATTAAGCGGCTTTTAGCTGTAGATAGAAGGTGTTGTTTTATTGAATAACCGAGATATCAGCAATTTCTAAAAACAGTTGTCTTAGCGAGTTTAGCAGGCTTAAACGATTGATTTTTAGTTGATCATCTTCACTCATTACCATGACGTTATCAAAGAACTGATCAACCACTTCACGTAAACCAGCAAGCTCAATAAGGGCTTGTTGGTAATCGGCTTTAGCCAACAAAGGAGCTACCTTTTCGGCCATGGCTGCAATCGCGCTGGCGAGAGCTTGTTCTTCTGCTTCTTTTAATAAGCCACTATCAATTTCGGGCTTCACGAAGTCAGGATTTTTCGCCAGGATATTGGATACCCGTTTGTTGGCCGCAGCCAAGGCTTGCGCTTGTTCCAAAGTACGGAAGTGGCTTACCGCTTTGATCCGTGACTCAATGTCGATTAACTGACTTGGTTTACGCTCTAATACCGCGGTAATTACACTGGCATCGATGCCTTGTTCTAGGTACATGGCGCGCAGACGGGCGTAGATGAAGTCGAGCAGCTGAGCATGAACCTGGTTTTGCTGTTCTTGTGATAACTCAAGAGGGAGCAACAATAGCGCACTATTGATTAGGGTATTCAAGTCTAGTTGGTAGCCTTTATCTTGAATAATGCGGATGATACCTAAGCTGGCGCGACGCAGTGCGAAGGGGTCTTTGTCGCCTTTAGGTAGTTGGCCAATGGCAAAGATGCCTACCAAGGTGTCTAATTTATCTGCGATTGCTACCGCTGAAGCCACTTTAGATTCGGGGAGTTTATCGCCAGAAAAACGCGGCCAGTATTGCTGATTTAAGGCATTGGCTACGTCTTCGTGTTCACCATCAAATCTGGCATAATACATCCCCATAACACCTTGAATATCAGGGAATTCTAATACCATTTCACTGTTTAAATCGGCTTTAGATAGTAGCCCGGCGCGTTGCGCATGTTGGCTATTACCACCAATTTCACCAGCAATTTGGGCAGCCAGTTCAGAAACGCGATTGGCTTTGTCTAATAAACTGCCTAATTTTTGTTGGAACACCACATTGGCTAGTTTATCTAAACGACTGTCTAATCGAGATTTCTTATCGGTTTCAAAGAAGAATTCGGCATCGGCTAGGCGAGGACGAACTACTTTTTCGTTACCTTCCACTACTTGCTTAGGATCTTTACTGACAATGTTAGATACAAAGATGAAGCGAGGTAATAAGTTACCTTCGGTATCTAAGATAGGGAAATACTTCTGGTTGTCTTTCATGGTGTAAATCAGCGCTTCGGCTGGTACCGCAAGGAACTTATCTTCAAAGCTACCTACCATTGCCACCGGCCATTCCACCAATGAACACACCTCTTCTAACAGGCTGTCATCCATCTCAACTACGCCGCCTTCACGAGCGGCTTCGGCTTCAATCTGCTCACGAATAATGGTTTTACGTTGTTCGTAATTAACGATGACCTTACCGCGACGATCTAACTGTTGTACATAATCGTTGGCATGGCCAAGTTCAAACTCGGCTTCACCCATGAAGCGGTGGCCGCGCACGGTGCGTGCTGATTCGATGCCGAGAATATTACCTTGAACCAGCTTTTCACCATATAACATGGTGATGGTGTGTACCGGACGAATGAACTGGGTTGCGGTGGCTCCCCAACGCATAGGTTTGGGAATGGGCAATTTGGCTAAACTATCGGCAACGATCTCTGGAACCAGTTGATAAATGCTTTGGCCGCTAATTTCCGCTTTATGCAGTAACCACTCACCCTTATCGGTGCTGATGCGGTCTGCTTGTTCAACGCTAATACCGTTAGAGCGAGCCCAACCCTCGGCTGCCTTAGTGGCTTTGCCGTCGGCATCAAAGGCTGCGCTCACTGCTGGGCCGCGTTTTTCTACCACTTTGTCTGGGGTTTTTTCACTAAGTGCGGTCACCAACAAGGCTAGGCGACGAGGTGCAGCAAACCATTCAACTTTTTCAAACTGAAAGCCGGCTTTCTCTAGCCCTTGTTGTACGTTACTTTGAAACGATTCGGCTAAGCCTCGTAGGGCTTTAGGTGGCAACTCTTCGGTGCCGATTTCTACTAGTAGGTTGTCGTAACTCATGCTGCCTCCGTTACTTGTTGTCTTTGCATAAAGGGAAACCTAGCTCTTCACGAGCATGGTAATAAGCTTCTGCTACTGCTTTGGATAAGGTTCTTACTCGCAGAATGTAGCGTTGGCGTTCGGTTACCGAAATTGCATGACGGGCATCAAGTAAGTTAAAGGCATGTGAGGCTTTCATTACTTGTTCATAAGCAGGCAGTGGAAGCCCTGCTTCAATTAATTTTTGGCTGTCTTTTTCACATTGGTCAAACTGGGCAAATAAGGCGGTGGTATCGGCGTATTCGAAGTTGTAAGTAGATTGTTCAACTTCGTTCTGATGGAATACATCACCGTAAGTTACTTTGCCCATAGGGCCATCGGTCCATACTAAGTCGTAGATGCTATCTACGCCTTGAATGTACATGGCAAGGCGCTCTAAACCATAGGTGATTTCACCGGTTACTGGAGAGCACTCTAAGCCACCCACTTGCTGGAAGTAAGTGAATTGGGTGATTTCCATGCCATTTAACCAAATTTCCCAACCTAGGCCCCAAGCGCCTAAAGTAGGAGATTCCCAGTTGTCTTCAACGAAACGAATGTCGTGAACTTCTGGGTTAATGCCTAATTCAACCAAGGAGCCAAGATACAGCTCTTGAATGTTGTCGGGAGAAGGTTTCATGACAACTTGAAATTGGTAATAATGCTGAAGGCGGTTAGGGTTTTCACCGTAGCGTCCATCAGTGGGGCGGCGACATGGTTGTACATACGCACTAGACATCGGTTCTGGACCGATAGAGCGCAAGAACGTTTGCGGGTGGAAGGTACCTGCGCCCACTTCCATGTCTAAAGGTTGAACAATGACGCAGCCTTGGCGAGCCCAGTAGTCCTGTAGGGCTAAAATCAGGCCCTGAAAGGTTTTTATATCGTATTTATGCATGATTTTGTGTCGCGCGTATGAAAAATAATCGGTTTTATAACTGACGGAGTATACCTTAGCAAGTAAGCAGACCCTAGTGCTGTTATAAGGCGAATTGCTGATAAAGTAGACTTTTTTTAAAAAACTGGCCTAACTACCTTTTTTGATCAAATACTGAAAAGGAGACTGGTCGGTTTTTTTTGCCACTAAGGTGTGATCCATGAATTCACAAAAGCTGACCATGTCGCGAGTAGTCGAAGGATCGTCGGCTTCGACTAATAGGGTTTCACCCAGACTCATATTGCGAATCGCCTTTCTTACCATCATCACCGGCTCAGGACAACGTAAACCCAAAGCGTTTAATTGATGATCGGCTTGGCTTAAGTCTATGTCTTTACTCATCGAACTTAGTTCTCTTATTGCTACTTTGGTCTCTTCATCAGGACGAAAATCCCGGGGGCAGCGGCCATAAATGACGCTGACGAATAAGCCAAGACTACCATAAACCTTCGGCAAATAAAAAAGGGGCTCAAGCCCCCTGTGTAAAGTTGATTAGCGAATTCGTTGTTCGTTATGAGGGTCGAAGAATACTGCGTTTGACAGATCAAACATCAGATCTAAATTTTCGCCCATTTTTGCTGGTTTGTCTGGGTCTAAACGACAACTAATTTCTTTATCGTTTAAGCTAACTAAGGCAATCGTATCGGGACCGGTTGGCTCTAATACACCTAGTTTTAGGTTGAGTGTGGCGACTAAGGCTTTACCTTGCTTAGACGGATTAACATGAGTAATTTGCTCTGGTCTAATCCCCACTACCACCGATTTTCCGGCATAGTTTGCTAGATGCGCGGGTAGTGGAATGTGATGTTGGTTTTGTTGATCGCAAACTAAGGTCCCAACTAAACCTTGCTCTGATTGCTCTACTCGGCAGTGTAAGAAATTCATCGCCGGAGAACCCATGAAGCCGGCCACAAACATATCTGCAGGGTTATTGTAGATCTCGGCAGGTGTACCTAGCTGTAATAACTTACCATCTTTCATTACTGCAATTCGGTCAGCCAAGGTCATGGCTTCGATTTGGTCGTGGGTGACGTAAACGATGGTAGTACCTAAGCGTTGATGAAGCTTTTTGATTTCGTGGCGCATTTCCACTCTAAGTTTGGCATCTAGGTTACTCAAGGGCTCGTCGAACAGATAGATTTTAGGTTGACGAGCCAGAGCTCGGCCCATCGATACCCGTTGCTGTTGTCCCCCAGACAACTGTGATGGTTTACGCTCGAGCAGGTGTTCAATCTGCAACAATTGAGCCACTCGGGTGACTTCTTTATCGCGGGCCGTTTTTTCCATTTTTTGAATTTTTAATGCAAATTCAATGTTGCCGCGTACTGTCATGTTGGGGTAGAGCGCGTAAGACTGAAACACCATGGCGATGTCTCTGTCTTTCGGTGGTACTACATTAACCACTTTGCCATCGATGCAAATGTCACCACTAGTGATGCTTTCTAAGCCCGCTATCATGTTCATTAGCGTGGATTTTCCGCAGCCAGAAGGCCCCACTAAGATTAGGAACTCACCTGAGTCTATGGAAATATTGATGTCTTCTAGGGTATTCGGACTGTTTTTACCATAGCGCTTGTGTAATTGTTTTATATCTAAGGTCGCCATTGCTTCTTATCCTTTTACTGAGCCGGCGGTTAAGCCACGCACAAAATATTTTCCAGCTACAACGTAAACAAATAGGGTAGGAAGGGCGGCGATAATCGCTGCGGCCATATCTACGTTGTATTCTTTAACACCGGTACTGGTGTTAACTAAGTTGTTTAATGCCACTGTGATCGGTTGCGAATCAGAGCCCGAGTAAACCACGCCAAATAAAAAGTCATTCCAAATTTGGGTGAATTGCCAAATGATGCAAACCATGATGATGGGCTTGGAAATAGGCAGCATGATTTTAAAGAAGATGGTAAAGAAGCCGGCACCATCCAGTTTGGCGGCTTTAACCAATTCGCTGGGAACAGAAACGTAGAAGTTGCGGAAGAATAAGGTGGTAAACACCAAACCGTAAACTACGTGAACAAACACTAAGCCAGTGGTGGTATTAGCTAGGCCAAATTTACCTAAAGTAGCCGCCATCGGCAGCAAAATCACCTGAAAGGGAATGAAGCAGCCAAATAACATCAGGGCAAAAAACAGGTTTGAACCTTTAAAGCGCCAGTGAGCAATAACGTAGCCGTTGAGGGCACCAATTAAGGTAGAAATGAACACCGCCGGTATCGCCATTTTGAACGAGTTCCAGAAGTAGCCCTTAACCCCTTCACAGGTCACCCCTGTGCAGGCACTTCCCCAAGCTTTGGCCCAGGCTTCCACTACCCATACATCGGGGAGTGATAGTAGGTTGCCGCTACGAATATCCGGCAAGGTTTTAAAGGAGGTGAGTAACATCACCATTAACGGCATTAAATAAACTGCACAAAATAACAGTAAAATCAGATAGATGAATAAACGTCCCGGTGTGAATTTAGTCATATTATTGCTCCCGGTTACGCAGTTCTGAGTACAAATAAGGTACGAGGATCGCCAATACGCCGGCTAACATCATCATCGCACTCGCTGCGCCTAAGCCCATTTGGCCACGAGTGAAGGCATGGGTATACATGAATAGAGCGGGTAAATCTGATGAATACCCGGGGCCTCCTGAGGTTAAGGCGGTGACCAAGTCAAAGCTCTTGATGGCAATGTGTGAGGTAATAATCACGGCGCTAAAGAATACTGGACGTAAGCAAGGCAGAATGATTTTCCAGTAAATGGTAGGCATACTGGCGCCGTCAATTTGCGCTGCCTTAACAATGCTGGAATCGATGCCGCGTAAACCCGCTAAAAACATCGCCATAACAAAACCTGAAGACTGCCACACCGCAGCAATCACCAAGGTGTACACAGACATTTCATTGCTCACTATCCAGTCAAACTTGAAGCTGGTCCAGCCCCAGTCGTGTATCATTTTTTCTAAGCCCAGTCCGGGATTTAATATCCACTTCCACGCGGTACCGGTAACAATGAAAGACAATGCCATGGGGTAAAGGTAAATGGTGCGAATAGCCCCTTCTTGGCGAATGTTTTGGTCTAGTAAGATCGCCAGTAGAGTGCCTAAAATAATCGAAATAACAATAAATAAAACACCAAAAACCAGCAGGTTAATACAGGAAGTGAGCCAACGGTCATTTTCCATTAGCTTTTGGTATTGCAACAAACCCGCCCACTTAAAGTTGGGTAGGAAGCGTGAATGGGTTAACGATAGGTAGCCAGTCCAAGCAACGTAGCCGTAAATACACACTGTCACCAAAAAAATCGAGGGTGACAAAATGATTTTGGGTAGCCATTTTTGCAGAATATTAAACATAGTACAGCCTCGTTCGAACATCCGGTTCAAACAATAAGATAATCGCAACAGCAAGCTCCGGCATGGCGCCGGAGCTAGGGGGCTTATTTAGCGGCTTTTACTACGCGCGCCAATTTAGTTACAGCTTGTTTAGGGTCGCCGTTAGGATCATTGAAGAAGTTGGTTACTACGTCATAGATGGCACCTTGCACATAGCCAGTAGTGGCTAAGCCGTGGGCCATACTAGGAACCAAGTCGCCTGACTTATTACTGGCCTTAAAGGTAGCCATAGAGTCCAGTGCACAACTATCAAACTTGCTCATATCCATGTCGGTACGCACCGGAATAGAACCCTTGTTTAAGTTGAATACCTCTTGGAACTCGGGAGTGAGGATGGTTTTAGCCAAGGCTTTTTGGGCTTTTACGTTTTCAGCATTATTTAGCTGGAACATCGCGAAGCTGTCGATGTTAAACGTGAACTGGCCATCGGTTCCGGGAGCCGGTAAACAAACGAAGTCTTTACCTGGTACTTTACCAGCAGCAATAAATTCGCCTTTCGCCCAGTCGCCCATAATTTGCATAGCCGCTTGACCATTGATTACCATGCCGGTGGCAATATTCCAATCGCGGCCGGGTGAGTCACTGTCGATGTAGTTACGCATTTTTTGGAAAACGCTGAACACTTCAACCATTTTATCGCTACTGAGTACCGCATCGTCGTGTTCAACAAAGGCTTTGTTATAGTCTTCTGAACCGAGAATATCTAAGGCAACCGCCTCAAAAACGGTGGCGTCTTGCCAGGCTTGACCACCGTGAGCAAGAGGAATAATACCTGCCGCTTTTAGCTGGTCCGCTGCAGCAAAAAATTCGTCCATTGTGGTGGGTAGTTTGGCTCCGGCTTTTTCAAATACCGCAGGGTTGGCCCATAGCCAGTTTACTCGGTGAACGTTAACCGGAACGGCAACGTAATCACCGTTAAATTTCATTACCTTGGTGACAACGGCTGGAACCACTTGGTCCCATTTTTCGGCTGCTGCCACTTCATTGAGGTTGGTTAAGAAGCCCAGATCGGCCCATTCTTGAATGTCGTGCCCTTTAATTTGGGCAGCTGCTGGTGGGTTGCCAGAGATAGCGCGGGTTTTCAGTACCGTCATAGCACTTTCACCGCCGCCGCCAGCTACGGCAAAGTCTTTCCAAGAGTGACCTTGGGTTTCTAACATCTCTTTAAGTACGCCGACCGATTTTGCTTCGCCGCCTGAAGTCCACCAATGAAGAACTTCAACTTCGCCTGCATGAGCAAGATTAATCGCGCTAGTAAGTGCCAGGGTAGAGGCAAGAGTGACAAATTTACGCATATTCTTAATGCCTTTTGTTATTGTTTTGTGAATTCCATTCCTTGTTTAACCAATCTATTTGTCGCTTATTGGCTACTTAATAGACTATATGAAACACATCGATAACAAAGTAACCATTTGTAACAAGGGTGTTACAAATGGCTTATTTTATGTGAGGT
>NZ_JBNKPP010000001.1:0-1784 GCF_050295395.1 Agarivorans sp. | reverse complement strand
TAAGCGCTGAGAAAGTATCTGGTTTTGAACGTCGCACTGTGATCAGCGATAACAGCTGTACGACTTGCCATAACGATGCCACCGCCTTCCATAAAAACGGTGCATTCGATCAAGGCGGTAACGGTTGTATTGCCTGTCACGATAACGGTATGGCGCGGACTTCGGCCACACTCGGTGCAGGTTTTGGTCCTATGATCCACAGCTGGCACTGGGGTAATGGTGCGAATGTCGGTGAGATGAAGGCCGACGGCTCCCAAGCCAAGACAGCGAACGGCGCAGGCGCTATCAACCCAGTCACCAGCTGTGTTGCCTGTCACGAAACTGCTATAGATTTAAACAAAGTGCCAAATCAATACATTCTTGAACCTGGCAGCAAGATGACCAGCCCTGTTACCGCTAACTGTTATGCCTGCCATACTGGCGATGCAGTCAAAGCTCACATGGTGAGCAACGGTGGCGAAATCAGCGTGCCAGCCACTGGCGATTGGTTCAAGCAACCTACGGGTGAATCTTGTGCCGTGTGCCACAACACAGGTAGCAGCTCTGGTATCGACAAGTACCATAACTTTACCCGTAAGTAGTTAGTCGTCCCGCTATTTTCCCTGCAAGGAAATAGTCCAAGCGCCCTACGATTGTAGGGCGCTTTTTTGTTTACTTTTACTTACAACTTCACCCCATAGGTTTTCAGTCCCATTTAAGTTAGTAACGTTAGAGTCACAAAAAACTACAATTCTAAGGAAATCACTCAACTATGCGTAAAAGTTTTATTGCCATCGCCATTGGCGCCACACTGATGACAGGAGCACTGGCAGGTTGTAGCTCTCAAGATACCAAAGCCGCAAATGTGACCGCAGTTCAAGCCCAAAATCCTCTGTTCCAAGCCAGCACACTGCAATACCAAGCGCCTGATTTCAGCGTGATTAAAGACGAGCATTTTCAGCCCGCATTAGAGCAAGGCATTAAAGAGCATTACCAAGAGATTTTGGCCATTGCTAACAATCCTGCCGCCCCGACCTTCGACAACACGATTGTCGCCATGGAAAAAAGTGGTGCCCTGCTGACTCGCGCATCGAGCGTGTTTTACAACCTAGCAGGTTCAAATAGCAATCCAGCCCTGCGTAAAATCCAAGGCGAAATGGCGCCAAAAATGGCGGCTCACTCGGATAACATCAACCTCAATCCAGCACTATTCGCCCGTATTGAAGCCATTTATAACGACCGCAATAACTTAGGCTTAACGCCTGAAGCGGTTCGTTTGGTTGAGGTGTATCACCAACGGTTTATCATGGCCGGCGCTAAACTGACCGATGAGCAGAAAGTGAAGATCCGCGCTCTGAACGAAGAGCAATCGACACTAACCAACGAGTTCTCACAACGTCTACTGCGCTTAACCAAAGAAATCGCCATCGTTGTCGATAACAAAGAGCAACTGGCGGGCCTGACTGACAGCGAAATCACCTCGGCAGCAAACGATGCCAAGGCCGCGGGTCACGAAGGTAAGTACTTAATCAACATCACCAACACCACTCGCCAGCCTGTGCTCGCCTCTCTAGAGAACCGTGAACTGCGCCAACGCATTTGGGAAGCCTCGGCAAACCGTGGCTTAACGGGTGAAAACGAAACGGCATCTTTAGTGTCTCGCCTTGCGCAATTACGTGCCGAGCGTGCCGCCCTATTAGGTTATGAAAACTGGGCCAGCTACCGCCTCGCACCACAAATGGCGAAAACGCCTGAAGCGGTATACAGCATGTTTGGTTCAATGGTGCCAGCCGTCGTCGCCAATA